>QNCB01000024.1 GCA_003644335.1 Planctomycetota bacterium
CCAGGCGGAAAAAACTTTCAAATCGGCTTTGCCGTTGTGCGACAACGCCCTGGCCAGGACGAATGTTCTGCGTCGGCTTGGCACTTTGTACGAAAAAACCACCCAGCCTAGTAAAACCGAGGCTGTGTACAAGGAAATCATCAAGCTGAACCCCAACAGCGTCGCAGCGTTGAACAACCTGGCCTATCTCTATGTCAACACGATGGACAGACCAGCTGACGCACTGCCATTGGTTCAGAAGGCTTTGCAGATGCAGTCTGGCAATCCGAACCTTATCGACACCTACGCGTGGACGCTGATAAAGCTCGGCAGGCTCGAAGAGGCCCGCGAGGCGCTGAGCAAGCTGTTGCACAAAAACATCACAGGTGCGGACATACTGTATCACATGGGTTATGTGATGGAAAAAACCAATGACCTCGAGGGTGCTCGCGGTTATTATAAAAACGCTCTCGATCAACTCCGCCGTCAGAAGGATAGTCCGCTCCGAAAAACGGTGCAGACTGCCCTGACCAGGGTTGAGGATTTGCTGAAAAAGAAGGAGTAAGCTGAATGGCTATGGTACCGACAAACGGTGGTGTACCCCACGGTATGAGGCGTGCGGGTCCGTCTGGTCGACCTGGTGCGCCAAGTGCGACATCGACCGGGTTTTCTTTCACGGGAAAAGATTTTCTGCGGATGCTCCGTAGGCACAAATGGCTGATTGGCATCTCGGTGGCATCGTGCCTGGTTCTCTCCGTGGTCATAACGTTCTTTTGGCTGAGGTATGCGCCTTCGTATACCGCCCAGGCAATCCTTGCGGTCAATCCGCCCAAGGCTAGCGAATTGCGAGGCGGTACAAATCTCATGGGCAAGGACGCTATAGAGCGAATTCTGCAGTCGCGTGCCCAGTCCATGCGTAGCCAGGCTGTGTTCGAAGCTGCCTTGGACGATATCAGACACACGGGCTGGTTCGCCCAGGCATCGAGCGAAGGCGATATCGATATTGTCGAGAAGCTGTTAAAGGAAGTTTCCATCTCCGTTATACGCAACACGAATTTCATTGCTGTGTCCATGACAGGCCGGGACCCGAGCGATGTTACGGAAATTGTAAATGCGATTTGCACCGCGGGCGTGAAGGACTTCAAAAACCTCTCGAACAAAGATCGCAACGAAACCATTCAGCACCTCGAAGGCGAAT
Organism: Planctomycetota bacterium; assembly: GCA_003644335.1. The sequence continues at coordinate 1,178 of QNCB01000024.1, forward strand.
TGCTGAGGCAGCGAAAAAAACGCGAAGCCGCTGCGGAGGTCGTCCAGGCCCTGCTAAAGCGAAGCACCGTAACCGAAGCTACCGAAGCTCCCCAAACGCTCCGGGCTATGCAGCAGGCACTTATCGGCAAGATGCTCGAGGCCCAGGAAATGTTTTATCAAGCCCGCCAGGCTATCGAGATGGTACAGGGGAAAACGGACGAAGACCTTGCAACGTTGCCGGAGGTGCAGCAGATGGTCGAAGCCGACCCGAACGTTGCGAATCTTGAAAGGCAGAAAGCGTCTATCGAAATCGCCCTGGCCAGTATGAGGAGTCATTTCGGCGACCAGCATAAGACCGTCAAGTCTTACAAAAGCAACCTCAAAGCTACAACTGACCAACTTGAGCAAGAGCGAAAAAAAGCGACAGCCAGAGCTGTCGATGGTTTGAAGCAGAGCAGGGCGTCGTTTTATAAACAGGCGGAGGAGCGATACATAGACCTGGCCAGGCAGGTCAACAAGGGCAACAAGGACCTCAAAGACCTCAACGCCCTGCAGGAGAAACTGGTACGCTCAAAAGAGGAAATTAACGCTGCCGACGGCTCGATTAACCAGCTTCAAGCCAGGCTGATGGACCTGCGGCTGCTTATGCGCGGCGAGCAACCGCTCGTGCTGCTGCGAAACGCGCAAAAACCCCGCAAGCCCTCATCGCCAAAATATACGATACTCGTCCCCTTGGGCGTGTTCCTTGGCATGGTCATAGGCCTGGGTGTCTCGTTCCTGATCGAAATACTCGACACGTCCATCAAGGCCCCGTCGGATGTTTTCAGACGCGTCGAGTTGCCCATGCTGGGCATGGTGCCCCACCTGGACGACGTGGACGAAGAAGTCGAAGACCTCAGGACGGCGTTTTTGACGCATCCAAACACGATTATCTGCGAGGCCTTCAGGCAGATACGCACCACGCTAACATTCAGCGGGCCTGCGGAGCAACAGAAGACCATCCTCGTTACCAGCCCAATGCCCGAAGACGGGCGAACCAGCGTGAGCTTGAACCTCGGCAACCACCTGGCCCTGGGCGAAAAACGCGTGCTGATTGTCGATGCGAATTTCAGACAGCCCGCTATCAGTAAACTTTTCCCGGATGGCAGCTCGGATGGCTTGTCGAATATTTTGGTAGGCCAGGGCAAGTGGCAAGACATGACGCATGAAATCAGGCCTGGCCTGTTCATAATGAAGTCAGGCCCACAACCTCCCAACCCCGTCGAGCTGCTAGGCTCGGAGCAGATGAGCCAGCTTATCAGCCAACTTGCCGCTGAGTTCGACCATGTCGTCTTCGATAGCGCGCCGCTGCTGGTGGTGAGTGACGCAGCTGTGCTCAGCACGCGGACGGATGGCACGATTCTGGTCGTCCGGGCGGGCGTGAACACCTACGGTATCGCACAGCGAGCGAGAGACATGCTGACCAAATTGGGTTCGCATATCTACGGCGTCGTGCTAAACGGCGTGCAGGTGCGAGCGGGAGGCTACCTCCGAAAGAGCTACGAAACCTTCTACGAATACAGGGAAAGCTCGCAGGCGGCAGCTGGGCTTATTACAGCCAAGGCTGCGGTGCAGGACGAAAACGCAGACGATCAGCCAGCTGAGGAAGCGTAACAGTCCGATTCCCGATAATCCGCGTTTACCGGTGCATTTGGTCGTAGTTGTACTCTGGCAGTACCTCGAACATGTCGCGGTAGACATGCGGGTTGTACAGGTGGAACGGCACCGAGCGGATATATTCCACAGGCCCGGCCTGACCTACCAACTGCACGAGCGACTTGATCTGTCGTTGTGACTGGAACTCCAAAATCGCGTCGAGCTTCTTTCGCAGAGCGGACATCGGAGCCTTTACCCGCAGCTGAGGCGGAGCGGGGAAGTTGCAATAAACCGCCAGCTCGTGGATATGCGGCACTTTCGTAAGAGCCTTGCCCAGCTCGGGCCAAATGGCTCCGCTGGCGTGGAAACAGCTTATGAGCATCTCGGCGTAGACGATTTTGTGGTCGGGGTGCAAGTCGGAGCAGGTCGGCAGGAACACCTGCGTTGGCCTGAGACGCCGGAGCAACTCGGTGAAGGAGTTTTGCAAGCCGGTGTAACCCTGAGATGATACCGCGTCGCTGGCCTTGGCCCGGCGGCGACCCTGATATTGCGACAGCTGACAATCCGGAAACCCCAGCCAGTGGACATTTTTACGCTTCTCTCCCAGGCGTTTGCACGCAGCGAATGTTTCCCGCTGGCGGATTTCGCCTACTACGAAAAAGGCCAAAAAACGCGAAAGTTTTTTAAAATCAATTTTCGCGTTCTTACGCGTGTTTCGTAGTTTATTGTTTTTGTTCGGTAATAGCTTGTGCAACTTTTAGTGCGTCGTGGACTTCTCGTACGTCGTGGACTCGGAATATTTTCGCCCCGGCCTGGTACCCAGCCAGGCAGGCTGAGATCGTCCCGCCGAGCCTGGCTGTCGCGTCGGGCTGGTTGGTGATTTCGCCGATGAACCGCTTTCGGCTGGGGCCTAGCAGCACGGGACAACCCAGCTTGCAAAACTCAGTCAGGCCTTTTATCAATGCGAGATTATGCTCCAGCGTCTTACCGAAGCCAATCCCCGGATCTACGATGCACCGCTCCGCAGCCACACCCGCAGCCTTGGCAACTTCGACTCGGCCCGCGAGGAAATTCCTCACATCACGCAGCACATTATCGTAGGCCGGTGCCTTTTGCATGTCGCAGGGTTGGCCCAGCATGTGCATCAGCACGATAGCCAAGCCTTGCCGGGCTGCGAGGGTGAAAATTTCCGGATCGTCCCGCCCAGCTGATACATCGTTAATAATTTTCGCCCCAGCCTCTATGGCAAAATCCGCAACCTCCGCCAGGGTCGTGTCGATACTCACAATTGCCGCAGGTCGCTCTTGCTCCCCCGACTGGTTTACCAGTTTGCAAACCGCGGGTAGAACCTCCCGCAGTCTGTCTATTTGCGCCCCAGCCGAGACGCGGGAGCTGCCGGGCCTGGTGCTCTCGGCGCCGATGTCGATTATCTCTGCCCCGTCGTCGATGAGTTTGCTTGCCCGGGCCAAGGCTTCCCGCGGGTTGCGGAAATTCCCGCCATCGGAAAAGCTGTCCGGCGTGATATTCAGTATCCCCATGACCACGGGTCTAGCTGAGGCTCGCGCGTTCAAAATGTCAGCTAGCAGGGCATCCATCGCGGAAATGATTATCCCTGAACTCCGGCGGAAAATCCAGCCCGAGGTGTGTGAGGTTTTTTCATGGCTTTCCGTAACTATTGTTTTACATAGATTTTAACCGTGTTTTGCAGCATAAAATTTATTTCGGATTTCAGATTGCGGATTTCGGATTGTTTCACGAACGAGCTTAATCCGAAATCCGAAATTGCTCGGGATAACCAATCAGTTTTATGCCCGCACACGATGCCCAATAGTAAGATATGGTTTAATTTCGCACACAGCCCGAGAGATGGGCTTCGGCGAGAAATGTTGTAGACCGGCCTTGGCTGGATTATAATCCGTCGACTTGGCAGCATGGATTGTGCAGCCTTCGGCGAGGGTGCCTTTGAGAGCGAGACTACGATGACACTGAAACTATACAACACGATGACCCGCAGTTGTGAAGAGTTCACGCCCATCGCCCCCGGCAAGGTCGGGCTGTATGCCTGCGGGCCTACGGTCTATAACTATGCCCACATCGGCAATCTGCGAACTTATGTTTTTGAGGACATTCTCAAACGAGCGTTGAGGCTGGCTGGGTTTGAGGTGAACCATGTCATGAATGTTACCGATGTGGGGCACCTTACCGACGACGCCGACGCGGGCGAGGACAAGATGGAAGCTGGAGCTGCGCGCGAGGGCAAGAGCGTCTGGGAGCTTGCACAGTTTTACTGGGACGCGTTTCGGGCGGACCTGGCCAGGCTGAATATCATCGAGCCAGACCGGTGGTGCCGGGCGACCGACGAAATCGATACGCAAATTCAGCAGGTGAAAATCCTCGAGGCCAAGGGCTTTACTTATCGCATCGAGGACGGCATTTATTTCGACACATCCAAGCTCTCGGATTACGGCAAGTTGGCTCGGCTGGATGTAGCTGGGCTGCGGGCGGGGCATCGCGTTGCGGTTTCGGAGGGGAAGCGAAACTATACCGACTTCGCGCTGTGGAAGTTTTCGCCGAGCGACAAACGCAGGCTGATGGAATGGCCCAGCCCATGGGGCGTGGGTTTTCCGGGTTGGCATATCGAGTGCTCAGCCATGGCTGTGAAATACCTCGGCGAGCGGCTGGACATTCACTGTGGCGGGGTCGACCATGTCAATATTCACCACACAAACGAGATAGCCCAGGCGGAGTCCGCCCTTGGACACGACTGGTGCAACTGGTGGATGCACGGCGAGTTTCTCACCATGCCAAAAGCTGCCGGCGGCGGACGCATGAGCAAATCGTCCGGCGAGTTTCTCACGCTGGATGTGCTGGCTAAGAAGGGCTACGACCCGCTGGCGTATCGATATTTCCTGCTCGGTGCGCACTGGCGACAACAGCTAGCCTTCTCGTTCGAAGGCCTGGACGCAGCAGCTAACGCGATGAAAAATCTCACGCAGACGGTGGTGAAAATCCGCGAGGGTTACTCTGGCGATGAGCAACCAATCGAGACGCACCTCGAAAAATTCCGAGCTGCGGTTCTGGACGACCTGAACATGCCCCGAGCCCTGGCTGCGATGTGGGGCCTGCTCAAGGCTGGCGCCCCGGCTGGCGAAACTTATGCAACGCTGCTGAAAATGGACGAAGTGCTGGGCTTGGGTATCTCGGAAATGTCAGCGAGCGAACCTGCGACAGACCCCGCGGAGATAGACACGCTGATAGCCCAGCGCGACGCAGCCCGGGCGGAAAAAGATTTCGCCCGCAGCGACGAAATCCGTCAACAGCTAAGCGACATGGGAATAGAAATCATGGACAGCCCAGAAGGCACGACCTGGCGGGCGAAGTAAAACGGAAGTTATCAGTTATCAGTTATCAGTTATCAGTAAAAGCAAAAGCAAAAAATGGATTCCCGCCTTCGCGGGAATGACACGGCACCCGGCAAAGTAGGGTCGGCCATTGCCGACCATCCTGCCCCTTGCTCAGAGGTCGAATATTTTGCCGGGGTTTAGGATGTTGTTTGGGTCCATCGCTCGTTTTATCACTCGCATGGTGTTTAGCGTTGGGGCGTCCAGGAAGATGGGGACGTATTTTTTTCTCTTATGGCCGATGCCGTGCTCGCCGGAGAGCTTGCCTCCCAGGCCCACGGCGAGGGTGTAAAGTTCGTCGAGCATACCCGGCAGGAGTGCGTCCCATTGTTGGCGGGTCATGTTTGGTGTGGGGCTGATTCGCGTATGGATATTGCCGTCGCCGGCGTGGCCATATGATGGGGTGAGGATGTCGTATTTTTTGCTGATGGCGGTCAGGCCTTTTACGAAATCCGCGACCTTGGCCGGGGGCACGACGAGGTCTTCGTTGACCTGCACCGGCGCGATGACGGCGAAGGCTTCAGCTATGTTTCGCCGCACCGACCAGACCCGCTCGCTGGTTGTGAAATTGTCCGCGACATAAACTTCCGTCGCTCCGTTGGCTAGGCAAACTTCGCCCGCAGCGTCGTAGTCCCGCTCGACCTGCTGCTCGTCAGGCCCGTCGAGAGTTATCAGCAGCATGGCCCCGGCTTGCTGATAGGGGATGGTCTCGTTGAGATATTCACACCCAGCCTGCACGGCGGCGCGGTCCATAAACTCCACCGCTGTTGGCGTCAGGCCGGCCTGGGTCATTATCTTCGGCACGGTGTCGATGGCTTGGTCTATCGTCTCGAACAGGCAGAGCAAATCGACGCTGGCCTGGGGGGCTGGCAGGAGCTTGATGATGATTTTCGTAAACACTCCCAGCGTGCCTTCCGAGCCGACCATGAGCTGCACCATATTGTAGCCTGTAACATCCTTCAGGAGCTTGCCGCCATAGGTTACGATCTCGCCGGTGGGGGTAACCATCTCCAGCCCCAGGACATACCGGTTCGTCACGCCATATTTCACAGCCTTGCCGCCGCCGGCGTTTTCCGCGACATTGCCCCCGAGGTAGCAGGTCTCCAGGCTCATCGGATAGCCCGCGTAGAACAGGCCCGTCCCGTCGAGCTGCTCGTTTATCTCCGCGGTAACCACGCCAGGCTCGGCGACGAGCATAAGATTCTCGCGGTCGATTTCGAGGATTTTGTTCATGCGGTCGCACAGCAGCACGATGCCCCCCATAATAGGCACAGCCCCGCCTGACAGGCCAGACCCTGCCCCTCGAGGCGTAACGGGAATGTTTCGGCGGTTGGCGAGTTTCATTATCGCGGCGATTTCATCCGCGCAGCTGGGCCTGACCAGAGCTTCGGGCATGTGCGCGTAAGTGCGGTCGACCACTTCGTCATGGCTAAACGGCTCGAGCTTTTCCTCGTCGCCGAAAACGACGAACCGCTCGCCGACAATCTGCACAAGCTCCTCGGCAACTTCTGCAGTTACAGCTGCGTATTCAAGTTGATCTGCCATTATGATTTGTCCCATGGCAGTTGGATGTTTTCGCCCGACACGCCCGCCCGCTTGCGACGCTCGGCCTGTTGCTCGCGGTTTTTTTTTGTCTGTGCCGCCCAGAAGGCTACCTTTTCTTCCGTAGTCATGTCTTTGGTCGCTTCCTGAACAGCTCTGCCCCCGGCATGCATCATTTCGACACAATCGAATTGTTTAGCCTTAGTTTTCGTTGTCATAGTAACTAACCTCTTGCGGAGAGTGAATAGCGATAGAATGAAAGCCATTTGCCTCATTAACTTCATTATACCGTACAATTTTGTCAAAGTGTACGATATGTCTAAAATTCCAACTAACGATTATCGGGCAGTTTGTTACGGTAGCTATCGCGACATGCAGGGCGTCTGTGGCATATTTTATTGAGACAATATCCGAAGTTAAATACGCATTCTGTAACTCAAAGGCTTCCACTGGAATATCAATCATCTCGGCAGTTAATATCAGGTTTTAAAACAAACTTTGAACCTGAATCGGAGCTAGCAATATCTCCTGTTGGACGATAACCGATGTAACCAAATGGAATTGTTTTGTTTTAACCTGTTCAAAAAAACTTCGACTGGCAGTTTTGAACTCCTCGTCAAAAGCACCCCCAAAAACGGATGTGTCCACATAGACTCTCAATGGTTCCTGGGTCACTATTAACTCCTTATCTATTAGTTCTGTCTGCCAACGGGGCCAATGATAAAGACTCGCGAGGTATGCGTCAATGATTGCGGAGTATTGATACTCTCTGCGATTATGTGTAAATTTAGTAGCTGGTTCACGCGGCGTGGATGAAAGGTGGAGATGGCGAGATGATTTACCTGGCCTTTGCAATATGGATGATGCTGATTCTCCTGGCGGGGATGATGCTGTACAGACTTTGGACGCGATTGCTGGGGCATCGGCTGGTGGATTGGCTGTTGCTGCCGGGCACGGTCGTGTCCGAGCTTGCCTACGCCAACGGCTTGCTGCTGACGGGCAGGCCTGCCGCGGGGGGGATAATATCTCATGCGGGCAACTCGTATGCCCCGGGCCAAGTACCCACGGGGAAATACGCCTGGACGATCTCAGCCATCGCCAGCCTGGTTGCCCTGGCTGGGGGCTGTGCTGTTATGGTGCTGGTGGCGGAATCTTTTGGCAGGGATATTTTGTTCCACTTCTTCCTGCCGTGGAGCGAAACTCTGCCGACCGAGCTGCCGGGGGGGTTGGAGGTTTTGTCTCAGCAGGGCAAACTGATAGCTCTCCTGACCAAGGCGCTTTGGCAGCAGGATTGGCTTGACTGGCGCACGGGCCTGTTCGTATATCTCTCGATATGCCTGGCGGTTCGGCTTGGCGTTGTGAGACACGACTGGCGGGTTGCTCTGGCGAGCGAAGCTGGGCTGCTGGGGTTGCTGGCGGGCTTGGGGGCACTCGGCGTGGATGTCCAAGGCCCAATGGAAGACGCCTGGCCATTGCTGAGCTACATCTGGACATTGCTGCTAAGTTTGCTCGCCCTGACGCTGCTCCTTCGCGGAATTATCGACGCGGTGCATATTATCCGAAGCAAATCCGCTCGGCGGGAATCTAACTACGACGAATAGCTAGCCTGGAAAAAGCAACTACGAAAAACGCGAAAAAACGCGAAAGGTATTTTGATGTATAGCACAGCCGCCCTCGGCTGTGTTTTTTGTAGCGTGGGCGTCCCGCCCATACTACTTTCCGCGATATACGCAGCGGGAGGTTTCGGATTCCCATATAGCTACCGCAGCCAGGAGTGGCAGGCGGGGTTTGATTTTTTCCCAGACGTATTTCGCGATCATTTCGCTGGTCGATATTTCCAAGCCTGGGATTTCGTTCAGGTTGGCGTGGTCGAGCGTGTTTATCACCGGGGCTGTGATAGCTTTGAGGTCGGCGAAGTCCATCAGCCAACCCGAACCCTCCGGCAGCGGTCCAGCGACGTGAATATCCACGCGATAACTGTGGCCATGCATGCCGCTGCATTTGTGCTCCGCGGGCAA
>QNCB01000025.1 GCA_003644335.1 Planctomycetota bacterium
GATTCGGAGCAAACGGAACCCCAAGACGAGCTGCAAGTCGAGCTACAAAACGAGAGGCAACAACCCCTCGCCCAATCGCTCAGGCCCGGCAGCGTCGCTACGCCAGCCAAGATTACCGCCAAAAAGCCCCCGTCCAAGCCCGTGAAAATCGCCCGTCAAGCCAGCGGAGCTGCGATAGGCCCATCTGGCATGACCGAGGCATTAGCCCGGCAGATAGGCCCGTCGCCAATCACCGTCCGAAAAATCCCCAAGGCCCAGGCAATGCAAAATTTCGAGCGGGGCATGGAGTTTTTTTCTGCCAACAAGGACTTGCTCCGGGCCAGGGAGCTGTTGAACTCAGCCTATGTTTCCGGCACCTTGGCTGACACGCAGGCTGGCCGAGCGAGAAAAGCTCTGGAGAATATCGCTGATAGAACCGTCCTGGCCGCGGACCCGTACGTCAATCCGAAAGACCCGTACATGATGAGCTACACCTTTGCTCCGGGCGACATGCTCAACAGCCGATGGCGAAGCGGCAAGCTGCTACGGCTGGGCGTCATTGCCAAGTGCGACCTGAACGTTCCTGCGGATATTCTGCTGCGGGTCAACGGCCTGGCCAGCGCCAGGGCTTTCCGGGCGGGGAGAAGTTACAAACTGCTCAAAGGCCCGTTTCATCTGATGGTGTACAAGGACAAATTCGTCGCGGATATTTATCTGCAAGACCTGTTCGTCCGGCGGATACCAATTGGCATCGGCGCCCCTGAGACGCCTACGCCCGTGGGTTATTTTCGCCTGGCTTCGGGGGGCAAGACGATAAACTCGCCGTACAACGCACCAGCGGAGGCTGGCGGGACAAGTCGTACGCTGCTGCCCGGGCAGGAGGGATATCCGCTGGACAGGCAAGGCCACAATATGAAAATCGAGGGCATCGCCCAGCTTGGTACGAATATTTTGGTCAGCCAATCCTACGCTATCCACGGCACGAATGAGCCTGACAGCATCGGCACCGCTGCCAGCCGAGGGTGCCTCAGAGCGGGCGACCAAGACATCCGCCTGCTCTTCGGCATACTCCAAACCTACGCCAACCCAAACAATCCCCGAGTTACCTGGAAACGATGGAGCACCGTGACGGTGGAATAGGCAATAGGGTTGCTGGTTTGGTGTGGCCCGATATATCGGGGCCTGTCGCTTGTCTTTTATTTTGACAGGGCTTCGTATCGTTTCTTGGCAATCTTGTATTGTTTGTAGGCTCTTTGTGCTGCTGGCGTGTCGCCTTTGCCGGCAGCCATCAGCTGCGTCAACTTGTTGTACGCAGCTATATATTCCTGGTAAGCCTTCTTAGCTCCGGCTTTATTGTCTCTCTCTTTACCGTCGTCGTGATCTTTATCATCGTTATCGTCGTCATGATCTTTATCTTTATCTCGGCGGTTGCCTTTGCCGGTGCGTTTGGCTTCGAGCGACTTGTATTCCTTCGATTGCAGCAGGCTGTGGATGACTGTCCTTCGCATTGCCCTGCTCTTTTCAAGGTGGCGTGTCCAATAATTGCTCTCCGCGGGCCTGGGTTCTCTGCCGAGTATTGACTGGTAGGCATCTCGGACGAATTGGCGGGAGGTTGTGTTTCTTCGCGTATATGCGGGGCAGCCGAAGATGGCGTAGATGATGTTGGCGCGTCGGCTGCGGGATAGTCCGCGGAGCCAGGTTTTCACTTCCCGGCTGTTCGGGTCGTGGTGAAGAATGCTATGGGAGAGGCTGATCACGAATTTTCTATCGCCGGCAAGTGGCAGCCCCAGCGCGTTGGAGAAATTTTTGCCGTCATCGTCATCATCATGGCCATGGCCTGAACCTGTGCTGTTGCTGGTTGGCGTCTTGGGTTTTCCCACATTCATGCCGATTACATGTGCTACCAACTTCCAGCCTTTGATTGTTTGGCGGTATACGTTATATTGCTCGTTGGGGTTGATATATGCGGCGAATTCCCAGTATCGGATTCTCTGGCGGTCGTCCTCTTCGGTGGAGTAGTGGGCGAATTTTTTGCTCCGCCCGCCCCAGCGGCTGTATTGGTTAATGTCCATCCATCGGCTATTTGCCATTGCCATTTCACGATACCGCGGGATCCCCGCAAACGGCTTGTCCGCAGTGCCAATCACGAACAGCTCGGGTTTATCTGTCGCAATACCCGTGGTAAATTTCAAAGCCATCGTGGCGCCAAGCGGCGCGGTCAGCTTGACGACCTGGCCCTTGCGGCGGATACGGAAGATTTTTACGCCATCGACTATTTCGGTTTTTTTACGGCTCCAGCGGAACCGCAACGGGAACGGACGAGGCACATAGCCAACGCCGCTGGCGGTAATCACGCGAAGCTCGAGTGTATAGACCCTGTTGAAAACAATCTTCGTGGGATAGGTAAATTCCGCCCGGTTAGTAGCAACGGTTACGAACTTCTCGGGCACCCTTGGCCCGGCCCACACACGCAGCATTACCTGCTTGGCGTTTTTGAAAACCCTGCTGTAGGATTTACTGCGAATAGTCAGCTTGCCATCCTCAGCTGCGATTTCGTGGATAATGCGTTGCGAGCGTTGCCCGGAATCCGTATCGTTGAGGCTTACCGCGAAGATGCCTCCTTTTATAAATTTCATAGGCTCGTCGTCAATATCCCCGCCGCCTGAACCCAGGCTGCCCAGCTTCTGCTTGAGCTTTCTGATTTCCGCGTCGAATCGCCACGAGCCTTTGTATAGCGCGTAATACTTCATCACCTGCGTATGCTGGGTAGCCAGGCCCAGCAGTTCCCCCGCTCGCTGCAGGCTCGCCGCAGAGGCCCTTGCAGACATCATCCCCTTGGCCTGGTTCAGATAGCGTCGCATCGTCCGATTGTCGGCTGCGTAGTTGGCTGCAACCTGGGCGGCGAAGTTTTTGAAGCTGTCTAATACTTGCTTAGCGGCGTCGATATCTCGGATAATAGGATGTCGCTGCGGCGCCAGAGCGTTTTGGACAAGACGAATCTTCTTCTCGGCCTGGTTGATAACTTCCCCGACCAACTTTGAAAGTAGTCTTGTTTTCGCCCCGACATCATGCAGCTGTTTCAGAATTTCGTCACATCTTTTGAGGATAGGCACATGTCTTTTGTCTTTTGCTTCAGCCTGGCTTGCGTCGTCAATGGCATCTTCCATGCCTTTGATAATTTCAGCGTATTGGTTCGGATATCGACGATTGCCTTCGAAGGGTGCCTTGTCGAGACGATAGGCTTTTATCGTGGCTGGCCTGAGAACATTCTGATAACTGGCAGCCCGGCCGTTCAGCCGTCGCATGATGGTGCGATTGCGAGAGATCATTTGGCTGAAAACAGCTTGCTTGTCGCTCCGCAGAAGAGCTATCACAATGTTCGGCGGCGTTTCCGGGTCGTCCCGTGTTTTCTTGGCGTAGCGAGATGCAAGGGTCATCGCGTTGGAAAGCAAACTCTGTGCCTGGCCTAGAAGACTTTTCTCGCGATCGAAGTCCAGCCTCATATCTACCTGTACCCCGAGCATCGCCGAGAGGTGCAGATGGAATCTTTTCAGATGTCTCAGCACGAGTTTGTTTTCTTGAGTAAAACCGCTGTACCAGCGTGTCGGGCTGTATTTGAAGTCAATCTCATCCGTTCCGAATCCGAGCAGGACTGTTTGGGCGTCAAAGGGTTTGTAGGCATTTTCGAGGGCAATTAGAGCATCCACACGCCGGGCCAATAAAGAGTCGTTAGCACTGATTCGCCTGTTGATGTCGCTTTGCAAAGCCGCCAGGCCCTTTTTATAAGCATCCACACAATCTTCATAACAATCAGAAACTATCGCCATGCCGTCAAGAGGGTCCGCAGCTGATTGACTGATAGCTCCTCCAACCAGCCCATGCGAATAATTTGGATTAGGCTGATTTAATATCCCCCTGAGATAAGCTCTTGCCCCAGGGTCTTTGCCTGCCTTGTTGCATATCGAATCCATCTCCCTGCGAATTTGCTCCTGCCACTTCCAGGTGTCTTGAGGCAGAATTTTTTCGAGAGGCGTCTCCTGCAGCTTTTCAAGTTTTTCCACATAGCTCCGCAGGGATTTTATATTGCTGATAGCCTCCTGCCTACGCCGAGTTTTTTCGTCTTCTATTATCTTGTTGAAAGTTCTCAAGGCTTTGTCGATTCTTATGCGTTCGGCATGAAGCCGTTTTTTTTGAGAATCGGTCAACTCCCCATTGAAGCCCATTTTATAATAGCTGTTTTTGACGGCTGATACCCTGCCACCAAATGCCCTCACCTTTCCGTGCCAATTATTTACAGCCCGCCTGGCTTCCATCTGGTCTACTGCGCCGGCGAAGATTAATCCCATGAGCGTCTTATAGTCTCTGACAAATGTATTAAACGCCCCTAACGGAAGGGGTACGATTGCGAATGATTTTTTTTCGCTTACATTTTTTGCCCGCGTTGCCGCTTGGCTGGCAGTGTCAATATCCGCATCGGCGTTCTGGAGAATCTGGCCATCGTGCTCGAGGGACGACTTTCTGTTTTCCGCAGCGAGTTTGCTCAAATGATCTCTATATGTCCGGTCGGACTGATACTTCCTGATTAGCTTGCGGGTTGGTTTTACATTCGCGCGTTTGAACGCACGGAGTATGTTTTTATAGTTACGCCTCCGATTAAAAATCTTGATATTGATGTTTGAAAGTTTGTGTCGCATAGCCAACTGCAAGGCTTCCCGGGCCTCCAGGGCGGCCTTCTCTTTATTGGCGACACTCGCAAAGGCGTTAATGCAGGCGTCTTTGAACTTCTTTTTGTAGTCGTCTCTATTCCCTTCCCCCTTGCCATATATTTTTATTCTGCCAATACCATTCTCGTGACTCTGCCACCAAAGACCAAACGCCTGGAGCCGTCCGGCTGTTTCCATTTCATATAGCCCCTTGCCCTGCCGCCAATCTTTGACGCGCGCAATGAGGAACTTGTTAAATAAATCCTTGTCTCTCTTATCCGCCCATTTTTGCACGCTATCCCAAACATATTTATCGAAATCCCATGCAGCGGTCAGGAGTTTCATAGCCGGGCCACCAATTGCATTTTCGAGGAGTTTTGTCAACACCTTCTCAGCTAGATAATTGTTTGCCTTCTTGGTTTCGCCATAGGCGAGATGATTAAGCACCTGGATATAATCCACAACATCCAGTTTGGTATCGACTATGTCGGATATCTCGTCCTGAAGCTGTTGTTTCAGTTCATCCTCGATGTACTTGCGTTCATTGGGGTCTTTGATTCCCGAGTATTCGAGCATATCGCTGAAGGTTTTGATCGACTTTGGCCTGCCCGCAGCTTGTGTGTTGCACGCACAGCTGGCGAGGATGGCGACGATAATGATTGCGAGAATGCTGCAGGGTACGATTCGCTTGATAGAGTTGGTCATAGCTGGCCTCGAATAAGAGAAGACGAATGTTACGATGCGTCATTCCGAAAGGCAAAGATATAAAATCACGCATGCCGATTGGCTTGCATTGTATCGAAAAAAACTACAAAGAGCAAAGGCGCTGTCCCAATTTGCAAAAGTTTAGATAGCAAGTCTCCTTTCCTGTTTATAGCTATGCGAAAAATAATAGACTACGATTACACCGGAAGGAGGCTTGCTTCGTAGTTTTACGGAGGGGAGTACGGCGTTGGGTGGCATGGCTACATGCTACTTTTCGTCATCATCATCGTCGTTTTCGTCGACGGCTTCGCTGATGTATTGGCCTGGCTGGGGTTTGGCAGAGCCTTCTTCGTTTAGATTTTTATCATCGTCGTTATCTAAAAAATCGTCGTTTAAAAAATCTTCATTATCTAATAAATCTTCGTCATCAAAATCTTCATTGGGGGTTTTGTTTTCCTGGTTGGCTTGATTTTTTTCCGCTTGTTCGCGTGCTTTGGTCTGGCGGGTTTTGGCTTGGGCTAGTTCCGCTTCCAGCTGTTCTATCGTCGGCGGGTTTGGGTTCAGCTCGATTCGAATGTCCCCCACGCCGTCGTCCTGGAAGGCTTGGACCGCTCGCATTTTCATCAGTTCCAGCATGGCTAGGAATAAGCCTATGATTTCGGCCCGCTTGCCCTTGCCCTCGAAAATTTGGCCAAACATCAAAGGCCCGTCGCGCTGGAGCCTGTCCAGCAGGTCTTCCCGGTAGAGTTCCAGCGGCGTGTCGTCGTGGATAACCTCGTGCTGGCCTGGCCCCTGGCCTATGGATTCCATTACGTTGCGGAACGCGTCGAAGAGGTCCCATATCTGCACGTCTTCCAGGTCGCGGTCTTTTTCCCCCTCATCCGCTTCGAGCTTGCCGGGCTTGCGGGGGAACTTCAGCGACTGCACATCCGCAGCCCGCTGAAGGTCGCCCGCTGCGTCTTTGAAGGCTTTGTACTGCAACAGCTGACGGATGAGGTCAGCTCGGGGGTCTATCTCCAGCCCTTCCTCTTCGCCCTCGATAGCTTCGGGAGCAGGCAGCAGAATTCGCGTCTTTATTTCCATCAGCGTTGCAGCGAGCACCAGAAACTCCCCGGAAATGTTCGGGTCGAGCTTGCTGAGCATCTCAACATAGCTGACATATTGCTCGGTTATCCGGGCGATGGGGATATCGTGAATGTCCACCTCCTCCCGCCGAATGAGATACAGCAGCAGGTCGAGAGGCCCATTGTAAATATCCAGATTGACGCGGTATTCATCCACGGAAATCTCCGCAGGTCGTGATAATTCCCGCAGCATCGCGGACACGGGCCATTGTTGCTTCTGCTGCTTGGCGGGCCTTTTTGCCGCCCTCGCGCAGAATGTCTCGCACGGTGTCAGGCTGTTTTTCCAGCTCGGCGTAACGTTCGCGAGCTTCGGCGAAAAGTTCGTTGACCAGTTCAGCCAGGCGTGTTTTGGCGTGGCCATACCCGTAGCCGCCTGCGCGATATTTTTCGGCAATTTCCGCGACTTCATCTTCGCTTGCCAGTAGTTTCAGCAGGGCCAGGACGTTGCAGCCCTCTGGGTCTTTCGGGTCTTCCAGCGGCGTGGAATCTGTTACGATTCGCCCGCATCGTTTTTTGGTTTGCTTTGGCGTCTGGAATATTTCGATGGTGTTGTCATAGCTTTTGGACATCTTTTGGCCATCGATTCCGGGCACGACTGCCACCTCTGGCACGATGTATGCTTCGGGCAGCGTGAGGATTTCCCCGCCGAATTCCCGATTGAACTTGCCCGCCAGGTCGCGCGTCATTTCCAGGTGTTGCTTCTGATCCTGCCCGACCGGCACGAGGTTCGCGTCGTATATAAGGATGTCCGCAGCCTGGAGAACCGGATAGTCGAACAGGCCCATGTTGGCAGCGAGGCCTCGGGTGGTCTTGTCTTTGTAGCTGGTAGCCTTCTCCATCAGGCTCACCGGACAGACGCAATTCAGGAACCAGCACAGCTCCGTCACCTGCGGCACGTCGGACTGGGCGAAGAAGACGCTTTTTTCCGGGTCTACCCCCAGGGCCAGGTACGCCCTGGCCAGGTGCATGGTGATATTTTGCAGCTCGTCCTTGTCACGCAGGCTGGTCATCGCGTGGTAGTTGGCGATAAAGTAGAAACACTCGTGCCCGTTGGTCTGGAGCTTGAGATATTGACGGATGGCTCCGAAATAGTTGCCAATATGAAGCCTGCCCGAAGGTTGTATGCCTGATAGTACTCTCATCGTCCTGAAAATGTAGACGCAAAAGCCCGTCGTGTCAAGGCTGGCCCGGTTCGTGAACTAATCCGAAATCTGCAATCCGAAATCCGCAATAAGTTTCACTCGGTTTGGCGTGGCGGGGTTTGACTGATGGCTTTGCGGATTTCCGCTGCTATTTCGTATGGGCGCGAGATATTCACCCAAGGCCCAGCGACGAGACAGCCTGGCTGGGGTGGGAAGTTTTTGGCTGGGGCTGATTTTTTTGCCGGGCCTAGAAAAACCAGACTGCCCAGGCACAGCGGGCGTTCCAGCGGGCTATGCGTTATAGAGATATGGGCAATGTCGCCAAGATTGCACGTTGAGGTGTCCATGCGAACCAGGCCTTGGATGTGCAGCACCCGGCGGTTGGTCAGGACATATAAACAACCAAGCCAACGCAGGGCGGCAGCTGCTATCTGAAGCCCCGCAGCTATCGCACAGCCCAGCAGAACCATCTGCCTGGCAGACTGGGACATAGGCCCGGTGAAAATCTCCGCCAACGTCAGCCCGACAAGCCCAGCGGCACAGAGCAGCAACACAGGCCAGGAACGCAACAACACGAACGCGCCGTTTGGCTTGACGGTCAGGATGATCATCTCGCCGTCCTGCAAAACAGCATCCGCAGCAGACCTGGCTGGTATAGCCCCAGCGGTAGCTCCGTCGAGAGGGTTCGCGACAGCACCTCGCAAGGCCTGGGATGTAGCATAGCCGCCCTCGGCTGTGGTTTTTTTATGTAGCACAGCCGCCCTCGGCTGTGCTTTTTTCCAACCTTTCACGGCCGGGGCGACAGTGCTGCATTTTTTGTGATGGGTCATATTTTTATATAACTTGCGTCTCATAATCACCGTCCACAAGTGGTCATCGGTAATTTTGTCGATGGAAGTTTGGTGAGAAATTGCTACCATGGTATGAAACGGTGCCACAGTCGCAAGATATTTTCTTTATTTGTACGCCAGGTGCGCGACGAGATATGTCTTTACGGGATAAACAATCTGACGAATCCGCCCTGGCTGGGCCTGGCCTGGCTGGGGGGCGATACGCGCTGGACGAGGACGTTCAGCTGATGTTGCGATTCCAGGCGGGCGACGCTGCTGCCTTTGATGAGCTGGTCGAGCGGAACCTCGCCGGCGTGCATGGGCTGGCGTACAAGTTCCTCGGCGACGCTACGCTGGTGGAGGACGTCGCGCAGGAGGCCTTTCTGCGGGTGTTTCGCAACGCCAAAACGTATCAGCCTCGCGCGAAGTTTACGACCTGGCTGTATCGGATAGTGGCGAACCTTTGTTTTAATGTGTCGCGGTCGCACAAGCGTCGCAAAGCGGTTTCGCTCGAAGCCCTGGGCCATGACGACGCGTCGCTCGATTGGCCTGACCATCGCGGGGAACCCCCAGCTGAGCGTCTTGACCGGGCGGAGTTAGCCCAGCATGTCGCCCGGGCTATTGGCGAGTTGCCCGACCAGCAGCGCATGGCGATTGTTTTGCACCAGTACGAGCACAACAGCTACGCCGAGATAGCCCAGACGATGGGCACCACAGCCCCAGCGGTCAAAAGTTTGTTAAGCCGAGGCCGAGCCAAACTACGCGACCGCCTGGCGAAATATATGAGCGAATGATCCCCGTAGCACGAGCGTCTCGCCCATGTTTTTCCTTTTTGACTGCTTTGTGATTTGCAAACCAGTTTAAATTCTCAAAAAGCCCTGAAAACGCGACATCACGATGCGGATCGAGCGGTGTCTTGTCGACAGTGGCTACCTGCCGGGCGTCATCGCAAACGCCTGCCACAAGGCCCCCTCGGCGATGATGCCGTCCAAGGGCATCGGCCTGACCGCAGGCCGCAAACCCATGAGCAGCTACCGCCGCCATCCGGGCGAACGCCACGGGCAGAATTGGTACATCCCCAATGTTCGCAAGACCGGCGAGTTCCGCCATGTGATGATCGACACGAACTACTGGAAGAGCTTCGTTCACGCCCGCCTGGCGCCCGGACAACCACTAGCTGGATTGCCTGGTCGGTGCCGCCGCGGAAGAATCTATCAAAACCGGAACGCAGGTTACCATTAAAGAATTGCCGGAAAGGTAAAAAATTATTA
>QNCB01000026.1 GCA_003644335.1 Planctomycetota bacterium
AAGTACTACGCCTCGGTCGCGATGGAAAATCCCGTCGGGCCTATCACGAACAAAGCCAGCATCCAGGGCGAGTTGAAGAGTGGCTCGCTGATGAATTTCGAGCTGGACAACCCCAGCAAGGACAAGCCCGCCTTTTTCGACTGGGGCTCGCTTATCAGTATGTACCGCGACCCGACGCAGCATTCCGAGATAAAGAGCAAGATGGAGCGGTACCGCAAACAGACCCGCCGAAGCAGAATTTTGCAGGAGCTAACAGACGCGGTCAACGATGGCGGAGTATATGGTCGAATTCGCTCGGGCGGCCGCACGTATGATATCTCAGCCGGCCGGGCCAAGCTCAGCAGGGACACCGTCATTTTGACCTCGGGCAAGGGGGCCTCAGGCCTGGCCAAGCGTGTCGCGGTCAGGCTGCACGACGAGAAGGGCGAGATGTTGTACCAAGCTGACCGTGGCAAAGTCGTAGCTTCGTGGGACCCGGTTCGGCGACGCAACACATTGATGATCGAGCTGATGGGCAGGCTTCGTTTGCCTGGCAGGCTTGTCGACAGGCAGTCCGAGGCGCCCCGCAAAAGTCGCTGGGACTCAGGCTCGCTGCCACTGCCAAGGGACGAACAGTTTGAGCAGGTGCCCATGGTCGATCTGCTGGAGAGGCCCGGCGATTTCACGACCAGCCGCAGAGTTATAGCTGGCATCGACAGCCTGACCAAACACCGCACCGCGAAAATCCGAGGCCAAATCGAAGCGGAAATGAACTTCCGCATAGCTTACGGACTCAGCTGCGCGCTGCTGGTCGCCATGGGCGCAGCTTTGGGCGTGATATCCCGCGGCGGACAGTTTCTCACCGCCTTTGCGATTTCAGTGATACCAGCTGCGGGAATAATAGTGATGATCCTCATGGGCAAGCGGATGATATCCAACCCGGACTCCTCCACGACGGGCGGCTATATCGTTATCTGGGGCGGCATGGCTGCGCTGCTGCTGATAGACATTGTAATCTACTATCGACTGGGCAAACGATGATAGTTAAAACACTCGACAGATATATCGTGCGGACGTTTCTGCACTCGCTGCTGATGTGGTTCATCGTGATGATGACGCTACGGGTCGTCGTGGATATGTTCACGCAGATGGACGAGTTCACCGAGAGCGACGAGGGGATTTTAAGCGTAGCGGCGTATATATGTAGTTACTATTTTTTCAACGCCTTCGTCTATATCACGCAGATGGGGGGCATTATCATCGTCGCCGCTGCAGCTTTCACCATGGCCCGGATGAACCACTCCAACGAACTGACCGCTATGCTCGCATCGGGCGTGAGTTTGCATCGCGTGGTCTGGCCTATCATACTCTGCGCCATCGCTATGAGCGGGTTTATTATTATCGACCAGGAGTTCGTCATACCCAACGTCAAGGACAAGCTCATACGCTCAGCGGACAGCCAAAGCAGCAAGGACTGGTTCCAGATACGATTTTTTTCCGACGGCGACAGGACGGTCTGGTGGTCGGGCAATTATGCTACGAGCACGGAAACGATGCAATATCCCCTGGCTATCTTTCGCGACGAGCAGTTCAATTACCTCGGACATCTTCTTGCCAAGCAGGCTACCCCCGGCGTGCTGATAGACAAGGCGGGCAGGGAACTCTCGGGTTGGCTTGCCGCTGACGGCGAGTTGGCGAAGGTAGCCAAGCCCGGCGAGCGAGTTTGGCGGCAGAACCAGACCACCGACGCTGTCACGACCGTTATCGGGCCTGGGAAAATCGTCGACGCGCTGGTAGCTGAATGTCGCCGGGAGAAACAAGCGGGCAAGCGAGACTCCGTGCCCCCAGCCAATCGGATCCGCGGAGCCAGGAATATATCGCTCGATGATCCGGAATTTAACATGACCATCCGGGCAGAGCAGTTTGTCCGTTGGCCTGTTTTGAAAACAGTAACGGACCCGCAAACGGGCGAGGTGAAAAACGTCTATGGCCAAGCCAGGCTGGACAGGCCTAAGTTCGTGTTCCGCACCAAAGATGGCCAGGATGTGCTCGCGATGATCCTGGCCAGCAGCGCGACCTGGTCTGGCGGCGACCCGCGCGAGTCTAAATGGGTGCTGGAAGAGGGCAGGATATTTCGAGAGTCCGACCTGACGCCAAGCGAGCTTGGACTTAGGCAGGCGGGGCGCTGGCTGGACTATATGTCCAGCTCCGAGCTGACCTCGCTGCTGAAACTAAAGCGAGCCAACAACCCCCGAGCTGTGCGAATGACCAAATACATCCGCTTCGCTGAGCCTTTGAACAACCTGATAATGCTGCTGCTGGGCTTGCCGTTCATCCTCTCCCGCCAGCGGAACATCAAAGCATCCGCTGGGCTGTGTGTGCTGATGGTCGGCGTGTTTTACATATTCATCTACGCCGCGAGGTACATGGGCCTGCCGGACTTCTGGGGAGCGTTCCTACCTGTCCTAATCTTCGGCCCAACGTCGGTACTAATGCTCGACTCAATAAAAACCTGACACGTAGCATGGGCGTCCCGCCCATGTTTTTTCTTTGTCATTCCCGCGCAGGCGGGGATCCATGTATATTTGGACAAACCCCTGGATTCCCGCTCCCCGATCAGGTCGAGGACGAGCTTCGCGGGAATGATACGGGAGAAGACCGAGGCTTTCCACGACACCGGGCTACCGGTAATCAGTAAAAATAAAAACCCGCGAGATGCGAAAAAAAAAACGCCGACCCATCCGGGCCGGCGCTTCTTGTTTTGACCTTGCGAGATACTAGCCCTTGCGGACGTTCGTAGCCTTGGGGCCTTTCTCGCCTTGCGTTACGTCAAAGCTGACGGCTTCGCCTTCAGCCAGCGACTTGAAGCCGTCGCCGATGATATCGCCGTGATGCACAAACACGTCTGTGCCGTCATCGCCGGTGATGAATCCGTAACCCTTGGTGTCATTAAACCACTTCACTGTACCTGTCGCCATTGTAATGGCTCCTATGAAAAAGCACACCGACCCCACAGTTTTGTATCCCAAGGTTCCACAAGCCACGCAGAACACCCGCCTGACAAAAAAACCTGGTACAAAACCATGGAAGAACTCACGTGCCAATCGAGTTCACCGGACGGATCGAGAACTTTTCTCGAACTCCTCCGGTTCCAACAGCTTCCCCTTATACCGCCAATGCAAAAAAAAAGCGAGAAAAAAATTTTTTTTAATCACGTCATCATGTCACGTTTTGGTCAGGGCATTTGCGATAGCCAGGCAGAAGGCTGGCAGGTCGTCGGGTTTGCGGGCGGTTATCACGTTTCCATCCGCCACGCAAGGCTCGTCCACCCACTTGGCGCCGGCGTTTATCATGTCGTGCCTGATAGCGACGAAACTTGTCGCGCGTCGGCCTCGTAGGGCGTCGGTGCAGCAGAGCATCCACCCGCCATGGCAGATCGCAGCCAGGATAATTTCCGCTGAGACGCACTGCTGAATGAAGCCTATCATCATCTCGCTGCGTCGCATAAAGTCCGGGCACCACCCGCCGGGGACAATCACAGCGTCGTAGGCGTCGCCGCGAACCTCCTGGGCTGAGTAGGTCGAGCGACACGGATAACCGAGTTTGGAATGATACTCCCGCTGGGCCTGAGGGGCGATGAGGTCGACCTTCGCACCGGCTTCAACGAAACGATAATACGGATACCAGACTTCCATCTCCTGGTACTGCTCGTCGAGCATTATCGCAATTTTCTTCCCCGAAAGTCCCACAGCAAACTCCAGAAAAAGTTGTCAGTAAAAGCAAAAAATCCACCGCGAAGGAACGCATAGAACACAAAGATAAAAGTTTTTGGTTGTCGATAAAAGCAAAAACAGCGGAACACGAATGGCACGAATAAAAAAATCGTGGTATTCGTGTTTTGAAAACGAGCCAAGCCCTCAGCCCTTTCTCAGAGCTGAGGGTTGGAACACTGGAGCCGAAGAGATTCGAACTCTCGACCTACGCATTGCGAACGCGTCGCTCTCCCAACTGAGCTACGGCCCCGGGATATTCAATTTACCGCGACATGCCTGCTGTCAACATCAACCTCAGCCATCGCGAAACATTCTATTACAAACCGGGCAATTCTGTCAAGCGACTTCATTCAGCCTGTCGTTATCAGTAATCAGTAATCAGTAAAAGCAAAAACAGCGGTCCACGGATTGCGCCGATTGAAAAGAGATTACACGGATTTTTTTTGATTAACAAATCGGTGTAATCTTCTTAAAAAAAAATCCGTGTAATCTGAGCTAATTGCAAAAATGTAGCCTAGCCGCCCTCGGCTGGGAAGATTGTGTAAAAAACACTGTAAATATAGCAAGTTCAACACAGCCGAGGGCGACTGTGCTACATTCCCGAATAGTTTTGCAATCAGCTCATCTGTGTATCTTTATTGGGCCTTGGTCATTTTTTCGTCATTCGGAATTCGTCATTGATTCGGAATTCGGATTTCGAAATTCATCATTTGCTGTTTCCCTCCGCACTATTGCCTGTCCCCTACTTGCCTGTTGCCTATTTGCCCATTCTAATCCAGCAGAATTCTGGCCATTTCCTGCACACTATCCACCAGGTATGTTGGATTGGCTTTGACTAAATCTTCGCGAGGCTCTTGTCCAAACGTTACCGCGATGGAGCTAATGCCGTTGTCATGGGCACCTTGAATATCGACCACGCGGTCGCCTATCATAACGACCTGGCTATCCTCATAAGGAGCCATCTTGCAGAGCAGGTCGAAAATAATCATTTTCTTTGTTCGCCGATCGTCTTCCTCGCTGGCACCCATGACGTGTTCAAAATAGCTGTCGAGTTTGTTGGCTTTGACTATCTGCCGGGCGTTGTTGGTTTTCCGAGCGGTGGCGATGGCGATTCTTTTGTCGCGATTTTTCAGCTCAGCAAGCAGCTCGGGCACGCCCTCGTAAGGTACATTTTTCTGCACGCCAAAAGTACCCGCATAATACCAGTAATGCTGAAAGGCTTTGTTCGCCTGGTCGTGGGTCAGGCCAAAATTTTCCTCGAAACAGTGCAGAAGCGGAACTTTCAGAAATAGCCTGAGCTTTTCCGGGTCGATGTTTTCCATACCGAAATGCTCCAGCGCATAGGCTGCCGCTCCGAGCATCTCCTGCTCGGGGTTGGTCAGCGTTCCGTCCAGATCGAAAACTATGATTTTGAAGTCCGACATAGCACACCAGCATAATAACTTTTACGGAAAAAGGAACCATGAAATAGGCATATAGGTGAGCGAAATTAAATCCTGGTCTTACCATTGGGCATCGTGTGCGGACATAAAACTGGATTGTTATCCGAGGCAATTTTCGGATTTTGGATTTCAGATTTCGGATTGAGCTGGTTTCGCGAAACAATCCGAAATCCGCAATCTGAAATCCGAAGTAAATCTTATGCCACAAAACACGGCTAAAATCTGTACAAAAACAATAGTTATGGAAAGCCATGGAAAAATCTCACACACGCATATAGGCAATAGGCAAATAGGCAAGTAGAGAATAGGGGGAAGTTTGTGCCTATTGCCTATTCCCAGCTTGCCTGTTTTCCTGGGCTTGTTCAGTAGCGGAGTGTGTGTTATCATCTAGCCATGGAACGAATAATACAAGGCAAGGTGTTTGTCGTCGGCGACAATATCGATACCGACCAGATAATCCCCGCGGAGTTTCTCAGCTACAATCCAGCTGAGGCTGACGAGCGGAAGTTTTTTGGGCGATATGCCATGAGCGGCGTGCCGCAGGGGCAGTCGGGTTTGCCGGGCGGCGGGGTGAAGTTTACCGCGGAAGACTCCTTCCGAAGCGAGTTTTCCCTTATCGTGGCTGGTCGAAACTTCGGCTGTGGCTCGTCGCGCGAGCACGCTCCACTGGCTATCGCCGAGGCAGGCTGCGGCGTGGTGATAGCGGAAAGCTACGCGCGGATATTTTTCCGCAACTGCGTCAATGGCGGATACTGCGCACCGTTCGAGACGGCTGATAGGTTGGTGGAAAAGTTCTCCACAGGCGACCAGGCCGAGCTGGACACACAGACTGCCCTGGTGAAAAATCTCACGACAGGCCAGAGTTATCAGCTGGAATCGCTGGGTGATGTAGCTGAGATAGTCGATGCCGGGGGAGTGTTTGACTATGCAAAAACCGCTGGCATGTTGGAGTAAAAAAAACGCTCCGGGCTGGTTATAGCTTGTAGCGATTTCTATGAAAGACATCGATAAACTCGACATTCGCGATGTGCCAGGCGGGGCTGTGGTGGCGGTGAAGGTTACGGCGAATTCATCGCGGGATAAAGTCCTCGGGGTTCTGGGCGGCGCTCTGAAAATAGCCACAGCCACGGCTCCGGAAAGGGGCCGGGCGAACCGGGCCATCGCGGAAATATTGGCCCGGTCGCTTGGGGTGAGCCGTCGCGATGTAGCTGTCTCTGCTGGCTTGACCAGCCCGCATAAAGAATTTACTGTTAGTGGAATCTCCGCCGGGTGGCTACGGGAAAAACTGGAACAGGTTTAGTTCGCAGGTCATGCCCAGCACTTATTTGCTGTGGCTATAGTAAACATGGCAAATAAGTGCCTGGGTTGTATGGCAGAAACGGAAAATACATGGGCGAGACGCCCATGTTACGAAACAACCACAGCCGAGGCGGCTGTGCTACACGCTACGGGTTATTGTACATACGGGTTGTTGGCCAGCTCGGCGGCGATGGTTGTAGCGGGGCCATGGCCCGGATATACGCGGGTCTCGCCGGGGAGAGTCAGCAGATTCTTGCGGATGTTTTCGACCAGCAGCTCCGCGTCGCCGCGTGGGATGTCGGTTCGCCCGATGCTGCCTGCGAACAGCGCGTCGCCGGTAAGAACAACCCCGGCGGAGGGGCAATAAAAGCTCACCCCGCCGGGCGTGTGGCCTGCCGTGTCCAGCACCTGCCATTGCAATTGGCCGAGGTTCAACTCGTCGCCGGGGCGAAGAATTTCATCAGCCTCCGGCGAGGATATGCCCATCAGGAAAGTGGCAGAGAGGTTCAGCTCGGGGCTGGTGAGCATTTCCTTGTCCCCGTCTGGACAGCAGAGAATCGCCTGTGAGTATGTCTGTTTGATATACTCGACCCCGCCGATGTGGTCGCCGTGGCCATGTGTTAGCAGGATGCGGCTGGGGGTCAGCTGGCGGCCTCGCAGCAGCTCGACCAAAGGCTTGGACCACATGCCGATATCGACCAGCCAAGCCAGGCCTGGCTCCCCGTCTGCCCAAAGGACATAACAATTCGTCTCCAACGGCCCGAGCGATATAGTCTCTATTTGCAAAGTCATATTACTTCCTCAAACCGTCCGGTTTGGCCAAACAGGCTAGTTTGAATGAGCATCATGTAGCACAGCCGCCCTCGGCTGTGTTTTTTATAAGGCCAAATTTTCACAGCCGGGGGTGACTGTGCTACATTTTTTAGCTGAGATATTCGTTAATAATGTTTGCGATATCGCAGGTCTCGCCTTCGCTGTCTTTGGCCAGGCCTACGATTTTCCGTTCGCGCATCGCGTTTTCCGGCGAGTCCGACGCGTGTGCGCCGTTGCGCATGAGGTCTCGTCCAAAGTCGCTCCGCACTGTGCCAGGCTCAGCTTTGCTTGGGTCTGTCGAGCCCAGGACGGTTCGCACTTTTTCGATGGCGTCGACGCCTTCGTACAGCATAGCCAGGCACCGCGCCTTGCTGGTGGAGGCTTTTTCGTCTTCACCGATAGCGTCCGGGTTCACGCCGGTCATGTACTCGACGATTTTGTTGAATTCGTAGGTGGCGTTTCGCTCGGCGAACATGTCAGCTATCGTCTCGGCGTCGTCCTCGGTGAACGGGAATGCGAACGCGTCGCCCAGCCTTTCGTTTACCCGCTTGGAGACGAGGAATTTGAGTTTTTTGACGAAGATATTTTTCAGCGGGCCATAAAAATCTTCGCCCTGTGCGACGGTCATGCTAAAGAGTTTTGCTCCGACGATTCTCAGTCCGGTCAGGCTAAAGGTGTCGATGATATTGCCAGGCCTTCTGCTTCGGCGTTCGAAGTTGTCGGGCTTGAGCATCACGAGCGTTGTCTGCACATCGCCCTTCCCGTATTCGATTTGTCCCTCGAGCACGCCGCCGTCGGTGCTTGCATATTTGGCGAAGAGTTTGAGTTGTTCGCCGTTGAGTTGAGGGTCGCAGCCTGTGATAACTGCCGGTTCGAAGTAGTGAATCTTGCCGTTTTCGTCGCGGATAAAGTCGCCAAACGTGCCGCGGACCGTATCGCCGGCGAGCTGTTCTGTGAACGAGCCTACAACATCTTCCTTTATATGTCGCACAGCGTTTGGCCCGCGGAACAACAGCAGCATACAGCGGGGCAGCATGTTGTACGGGTTGTCCTGGCGGAGCTTGTTGTCCACATAATCGTGCCATGCCTGTTTGACGGCAGGGTCCATATCCGCACCGCAGAGGACTTCTTTGTAGGCGTCGAGGAACTCGTCGGAAAACACGAACATTCTCGCGCCGATAAACTCCAGTTTGGTATGGGCCAGTACTCGGCTGATAATTCCGCCGGTGCGACTTTTGCACAGACTGTACGGTGTGATAAGGACATAGGCCAATTCATCGCTCATAAGGTAACTCCTTCGCGTTTTTAGTTTCTTGAAACAAGCCCGGCAGAATAGCACCCCCACGGGCCAAACGCAAGTAGCCATTTTTTCCGCGGACAGCTGGCGGGGCGTTCGTGAAAAAAACCGCTTCCACGATTCGACAAGTTAGGCTAATATGTTTTCCGGTAACTTCTTCCAAAAAATGTAGTAGGCACAAAAGGCAGGTATTATTATGGATGAAATTCTTTTTACGGTTGAAGACAATATGGAAACCTGTTTGGAGTATCTTCGCAAGGAGTTGCGGGGTATTCGGACGGGCAGAGCTTCTGCGGGGCTGGTGGACCACATCAAGGTGGAGTATTTCGGCTCGCCGACGGAGATGCGTCAGCTTGCGACGATATCCACGCCAGAGGCCAATATGATTATCATCAAGCCCTTCGACCCGAGCAGCCTAAAGGACATCGAGCGAGCTATCCAGGCTAGCGACCTGGGCATAACCCCCAGCAGCGAGGGCAAGGTAATCCGCCTGACCGTGCCGCCCCTGTCGATAGAACGGCGGAATCAGCTGGCTTCGCAAGTCAAGAAAATGGCAGAGGCTGCGCGCGTAGCTATCCGCAACGCCAGACGCGACGGCAACAAGGAAACCGACGCTCAACAAAAAGCGTCAGACCTGACCGAAGACGAAGCCAAGAAGGGCAAAGAGTCTATCCAAAAACTCACCAACGACTACGAAAAGAAAGTTACCGAAATACTCGAAGCCAAAACAAAAGAAATCCAGGAAACGTGATTGGCAAATAGGCAACAGGCAATAGAAAAAACAGTCCACGGATTACACGGATTTTTTTTAGGGGGTATTTACTTGACTCCACCGACCACTATTTCTTGTGGTTGGCCAGCAAATGGAATGGAACAGGCTCGACCCGCACGGCCTGTCGCGCCAGCCGATAGAAGAGCTTGCCTGGCGATGCCGCCCGGCTCAATCGCCTGGCCGATAAATCCACGCAATGTCGTTCTGGTGGTATCGGGAATATGACGCAGCCTGATTCGACCAATCGTTTTACCCCTACCGGGTGCCGCCTCGGCT
>QNCB01000027.1 GCA_003644335.1 Planctomycetota bacterium
GCGTCAATGGGGATCGCCCTATCCGGCGAAGTCCCGCCGTCACCAGGAGATGTCTCGAGCATTGCCGAGTCGATCAAATCGACGGGGTTGGTCTGGTCCGGAATCGACGGCAATGTCGTACTGGAAATGAACTTCAAAAGGTCCTTGGTGAACGGCCCTGAGGGCATCGCTTTCTTCAGGTTCGGGGTTGACTCCATCTTGATCGCGGCCTTCTTCGCGACCTCTCTAGCATGGAGCTTGATACGCTCCTTAAAGAAGTCATCCACCGAGAGAATCGTTTTGAACCCTAAGTTGTCCTGATCGTCAACCTCCGCCTGGTTGTTGAAAATCTTCAGGACTTTCGAAGACGCATCCAAAAGGCTATCCGGAGACACGTACGCGTGGGGCTTTCCGATAGTCTGCAGGTTCACTTCCGGATCCATCTTGGCGTTACGGTAACGTTCCGCGATTTCTCGCATCTTCTCAATCGCAGACTTGGAATCATCTCGGGCGTAAGAGGGAACTTCCTTCTTGTAGAGTTTATCTACGTACTTATCCCCCTTCTTTTCCAGCGCCTTGGCATTTGCGTCTGCCAACTTTGATCCCCAGGACTTCGCAATTTGATCGTGCGACATTCCGGAACGTCTCAAAATGGGGTAGAGAGGGATCTTGGTCGAGTAGTATTCAAGTTGAGGCTGCCCCTTGGCTGGGTCCATGCTAATCTTGAAGTTCGATCCCCCCAGGGTATTGAACCCGGCTTCTAGAATTCCGTTGGCACGTTTACGCGAGTATACCCCAGGTTTCCGTCGTACCATATTGGACATGGAGTGTTCATTCCCCCCGATGATGAAGGTGTGCCGGGGGGTAAAATACGGCACTCGGACAAGCGTGAAGTTCTTCATCTCATCGATGACCTTCCCGTCCTTGTCCTTCATGCGTACGGTGCCCTTCACTGATTCGAACAGCGAGTCACCTGTAAGGATGGCCTTCTTCTGAGCTGAAGGACTGTAGTCCTTCCCTGTGACTTGAAGGTCATCTACTTCAATAGTCTTATTACGCGACTGGATAGGGAACGACTCTTGGAGTCCTTCCATAACTTTCTGGCGAATAAGTTCGCGCCTCTCGTCAGGCCCGATCATGAGCGGGGTCAGCTTGGCCATGTCTCCTCCGAACTTTTCTAAGTATAGAGCACCAATTCAGAATCGAGAATCCATTTTGGTAAAAGAATACGTGGACGACAAGAGGATTCTTTCCAAGGAGGTGACAATGTCGTTGCTCAAGAGACAGGTGAGCGGCCTGGGGTGATCATCGAGCTGCTTTGGGAGTTTTTTAAATCTCTCAAGCGGATTCGATACTGACCCCAAACGTCGACGCCACTCGAGACCTCAGGATTCTTCGGGTTCTGGGGTCTCTTTTTGGTCCGGAGACTCCTCCGCGTCTCCGTTTAAAAGCGCCGCGAACGCCGCCTCGGGGTTAGGGGGGTATACTCGATTCTTAGTCGCCTCTTCGGCTTTCTTCTTCATTTCTTCAAGATACTCAGGATCGGTTTCAAGCCACGAAAATTGCACGCAACGCGTACCATCGTGGAGCTGGAAGTGCTCTTCAAACTCTTTCAGCCCTTCCCCTCGGAGTGTCTTGTCTTTTACTTCTTTATAGTCCACCACCTGAACATGTGGACAAGTCCAGTCACCTACTTCAGGAAGTTTAATCCGTTCTTCAGCCAACATTGCCTTGCATCGGTCACACTTCTCCCACGGGCGCCACAAGATAAACGTCTTGGTAAAGCTGACCATCCGGACCTTCCGACCCGGTTGAAGATCTTCGATGTCTTTAGCGATAAGGGGATCTTCTTTATGCGGCGCTCCAAAAAGAGTAGGAAGTTCAGTCTCGGCTGACATGCGGGGAGGTTCCGCCCGGGCCCCTTGAAGCAAGTTTATGACGCTCTCGTCTCGCTTATCCATAGCCATCTTACATCATCCCCTCTTGCGACTGTTCACCTTTGCCACGAGTCATCTGTTCCCAACGCATCATCGCAACTGAATAGAGTACTAGGTCTTCTTTCAATAGTGAATCCATTGCGCTACGTCGACCACCGTCGTCCATAGACATCCATTCCTGTACTATTTGATCAGCTTGCCCAATGATTTGCTGTTGGTCATACCCCATCCCACCAGTTTGCTGTGACTCCATTTGAATCTGCTTCGCCATGTTGTTCTGGAGTTGTTTGACTTCAATCTGCAGTTCAGCATCTCGACGTACGGCATCGAGTTCTTCTTGTTTAATACGTTCCTCTTCCTGATCAAGGTCGATGCTATTTTGCTCTGCCATCGTCTGATCGGAAATGATGCGCCTGCCCATCTGCATTCCAGACTGGTAGAGCTGCATCATTACCTGCTTCTGATACTGGTCGTCAATCATGCGGAACGGCGCGAGCT
Source organism: Planctomycetota bacterium (assembly GCA_003644335.1). The sequence continues at coordinate 2,415 of QNCB01000027.1, forward strand.
CTACCTGTAGCTTCGCATAACCGAGGAATTTGGAACAGCTATCGTCGATCCACTGCATGCAGTCATTGAGGTCATTGACGTGCGTTTCGAGTTGGTTCTCGATGAGGCGCAGGGTTGCTTCCATTCCGCTCTTTGTCAGGCCCCCATAGAGAAATTCCATGGGGATTCCCAACGCTGCAACAATGTTCTTCTCAGCCTCTTGAACTTCACCGAGAGTCAGAAGGGCACGTCCCTGACCGCCAATCTGCGTCATTCCGATGGGTATAGGAGCGAACATCACATGTAGCGGATCAACACGCCACTGCTTGAAGTGATCTTTAAGTTTGGTTTTCCATTCTTCCAAACTGATAGTTGTAACAGGGTCGGCATTTCCGCTTTGTTGTGCCGGGTGGACAATACGGAAAGGCGTTAGGTGGTCAAGCGCGATAGCTTCGTTTGCCTTACGCAAAATGGCTGCGTAGTGAAATAGCTGCAGCGTAGAAAGAAGCGGTGGGAGACCCCACTGCGGATTAATCCCAGCAGGCCCCCCGACCTTCATGTGGAAGATATAGCCTGGAGCGAACTTGAACTGTTTCTTTTTCTTAATCGCTTTCAAGAATCCAACAGGCATGCTGTCGATTACGAACTTATGGCCCTTCTGAACGCCGTCAACTAGCATCTGAGGGATTGTATAATAGTACACCGACGCCCCTGTGAGCGGGTTGAAGTCGATGTCCATATGCTTGGGGTCCCAGCGAATGAAATTGATACGCCTACTTACCGACAGTTTTCGATCTTCGATTTCCTTTTCAGTCGCGGTCACTTCTGTACGGCATGCTGGACAACGGTAAGTGAACTTGAGAGATGCGTAACCATACTTGTAATCCAAGTTCTGGATGTTGGTGAGGGTCTTACACTTCGGGCATTTCAGATAACGGATGAAGGGTTGGTACATGGATAGAAAGGCATTTCCGTACACGTACTTGTCCAGCGTCATCTCGATCAACAGCTCACGAACGTGAATTACCTTCTCCAGTAAATTTTTGTGTCGGACCTTCAACGCCTCATTCGGCGTATCATAAAGAATCTCAGTAATCGGGTACTCCCCGAACTTTCGCAGAGCAGCGTAGATGTGGGCAGAGTTGTAGAAGAGATACTCACACCACTTAAACAGCTCTTTAAGACGCCGAGGACTGTAAACCTGGCTATAAGTGTGGTAAGGATTGGTGTGCGGGGCTGTATCACGCATACCCTTAAACATGTAAGGGTCTGAAACATTGAAATCATTCGCCATGACGTGCCTCTCCTACATCAAACGCGCTACAGAATCATAGCCCAAAATTGGAGTAATCACTATGAAGATCAGCCTCAATTCCATAAACGGAACCCCCGTATTCACTGTGGAAGACCCCACGTCTACGGGAGGCAGGGTCTTCGGAGGCACCCTCGACAGGTCCAAAACTCATTGGCGTTTTCCTGCATTTCCTCCATTTGTCGAGAGAGTACTACATGACCTCGGTAAAGTCTATAAACCCCTCGAGTTTTCTCCTGAAGCTCAAGCATGGGTCGACACTTTGAAAACGGAAGCCGACTGGATCGAATACGCTAGCCAAGTTAAGCTCCCAGGACCGTTCAAGAACTACGAACACCAAGCAATAGGGCTCGGAAAGCTGCTTCACAACTACCGGTACATTCTTCAGTGGGAGATGGGGACCGGAAAAACAAAGCCCATAATTGACCTGGCCTACCTCCTAGGAGAAAAGGTGCTGGTACTCTGCCCTCTTGTAGCTTCGCGAAACTGGGAAAAAGAAGTGCGCAAGCATACGGACCGCGGATTATCTCCTCTCGCTATGTTGGGGTCTCGCGGAAAGAAATTACGAATCTTGAACGATCACGATAGTGCTGATGTATTCATAGTTACCTACGATACCGCACGACTTCATGGAATGCCGTCCATCGCACCCAAAGTCATGAAGCTCGTAGCCGAGCAGCGAGGATACACTCCTCCTGATTCGTTAAAGCGAGCATTGATACGCCTAAACGACCCCGCCATTCAGCTACGCCTGGCTAAAGAATGGCTAAAAGGACGCCCTGCCAAAGAGATAGGCAAGGAAGCACGAGAGCTCGCCCACGGTTCTCTTCAGTGGATCACTCAACTAGGATGTAGTGTTATAGTCGCGGATGAGTCTCACCGCATAAAGCACATCAAAAGTCAGCGCACTAAGATCTGTATGCGTCTCGCTGCGAAGTTTCCCCGCAGATATCTTCTCAGTGGTACTCTCAGCCTCGGTGATCCACGAGACCTCTATCCCCAACTCAAGTTCCTAGCTCCATATGTGTTGCCGTACGACTACCAGAAATTCTGTAACAAGTATGTAGTTTATTCTCAATGGAATAAACACGTAGTTGTGGGGTATAAGAAGCTAGATACTCTCAACAAAGTAGTTACTGGGATTTCCGACCGCAGAGAACTTGACGACTGTGTGGACCTTCCTGAGCGCACAACCGAGACAATTTATTTTGACCTCACCAAGGCGCAGCTCCATGACTACAACCAAGCAGTGGAGCAGATGGTCATTGACCGCCCAAACACAGAACCCCTGGAACTGCAGAACGGTGCGATTCGCCTTAACAAGCTCCTACAAATCTGCAGCGGGTTTTTCTACTCCCCCAAGGGTGGAGAGAATCTCTGTGACAGTTGCCCAAATCTTCGCAAGTGTGTTGCGCAAGGCATTCACCCAGGCTCGCCCCTCTGCATTTTGGATGCGGCTCAGTCAGAGCGCGAAACTCTACGTTACGCCACAAACCCCAAGCTCAACATGCTCGAAGAGTTCCTAGATGACCTTCTGGAAAACCCTAAAGCTAAAGTTATTGTGTGGGCGAACTTCGAAGCTGAATTAGACGATATTGAAGGTCTGCTAGTAAAAAAGAAGCTCGGATACGTACGAGTTGACGGCAGCAACTCCAAAAAGATGTCGGAAATGGAAGACACTTTTCAAGGAGATTCCGAATGCCGCGTATTTCTGGGGCAGATCAAGACGGGTATTTCAGTTACATTGACCGCGGCTAAGTACACGATTTACTACTCGAGGAGCTGGTCTCTGGAGGATTGGCTACAGTCCCGAAACCGCAACTACCGTATCGGTCAAACCGAGAAGACGGTCATTTACCACTTTTGTGCGCGCAAGACTGTAGAGACTCAGCAGATTGCAGCACTGCGGTCTAAGCAGGACATCTCATCCTCCCTGACTAAGCACGTTAACTGTATGCTCTGTGTGCAATATCCTACATGCGTTAAAGAGAAAATTGACCCGTGGACTGATGGTTGTATTTTGGGTCGCGAAGCAAAGAAAAGAATCACCAAAGTCGGAGTCGTCCATCTCGGAGAGGACACGGAGGAAAGTTAATGGATATCGTACTGAAAGAAGATGACGTAAAACGCATGCTTGGAGAAGCATTAGGCGTGGAGATCGATCCTCAGGATATGATAGTCGCGAAGGATCCGTTCACCGTAACAATCTCCAACGCAGAACGTTATCTAGGGAAAAAGAAGAAACCTGTTTTACGTGGTAAACCTGAAGCACCGGCGAACAACGAAACTCCTGAAGAAGAACCATTAGGAGACTCTCCCAGCGCCGATGATTCTCCTCTCTTGTCGATGGATGACATCAAAAAGGCCAGCACCGGGCTTGCGGGTATGCCTCCCGATACCGGAAGCGACGCCAAGCATGCTTCGGCAGGTCGAGCTTTACGTCCTAATGAGTCCGACCGGACACCACCACCCACACAGAGAGGTAAGGAGCAACTGTAATGCCTGAGTTAGATATTCACGGAAAAAAGGTTAAGGTTCCTGCGGGATTTGGCGATTCGGGACTGCCCAACCGAGAGTACTTCTCGCACTCCCAGTTTGCCATGTATCAACGGTGTCCACGACAGTATGAGTACCGCCATATCTTGGGGATTACACAGCCTCCGGGTATCGCTATGACTCAAGGTTCTGTTATCCATGTTGGCGCAGAGAAAACGCACCGACACACTATCGAACATGGAACACCCCTTCCACTGGCGCAAGCTGAAGCTGCGGTGTCAGACACATTCGACCGTATGAAAGAAAATATCGAAGACTGGGGAGACTCCAAGCCAGACCGCATCAAAGATATCACTCTTGCACATTTTCGAGTTTACCACGCCCAGTCTACGCCCCTCCTACGCCCGAAGGCCGTAGAGGAAGGCTTTGCAGTAAACGTCGGAACTGTTCCGATGGTAGGGTTTATCGACCTCATTGATGAGGTTATGCTTGATCGTGAAAAGGATGTTTTGACCAACGGAGAAGGGCCTCTCGTAACTGAAGTAGTAGCCGACCTCAAGTTCACTGGGCGTAAATGGCAAGCAACAAAGTTGCGAAATGACACACAACTAACACTTTACGCGCATGTTAAAGGAATTCCGCGTGTCCGCATTGACTTTCTGCTTGACCAGAAGAGCGGTACTCGTTACGTTCAGGAAAGATCGTTAAGGACACCGCGGGATGCTAAGAACTTTGAAGAAGACCTGGAGGAAGTGGTTCACCTTATTAAAAAGGGAATCTTTCCTCGGTGTAGCCCCACGGACTGGGTCTGCACTCCGCGCTTTTGCGGCTACTACGAAAGATGCCGAGGGCCAAAATGAGTGAAGAAACAACAGAACTGGGGCTACGTGACTTCACCAAGCTGTCTGATAAGGAGTTCTGGAAACTTGTGGAAGAGGAAGGCGGAGCCGCACAAACCAAAGTTCAAGAGATCTTCGAGAAGGCCGATTACCAACGTCTCAACCAAAGAGAAGCCATCGAAGCTCTGGACGCCCTCTTCATCGACTCTCACCGCCGCATTCGAGAACATAATAAAGCACTCGCCAAAGTCTACCCGACAAAGCAATTGACCAAAAATCGGCTGGTGGATCTGGAAGACCTGTGGTGGATTGACCATTACACTTCCGGGGTTTCTCGCTGGTCTACTTTGAGTTGGTTCAGTGCGAAGAAATCTAAACGTCGCGGTAAACTGCGTTACAATGGTGCGTCTACGCACTTCGTGCTTGGCTACGAAGGTTATCCATTTTACATCATCCCGCTCATGCATGGAGCGTGGCATGAACGTAAACGTAATAAAGACTCCATCAGTATCGAAATGGTGAATTGCGGTACAATCAAAGAAAAGAACGGCAAGTTCTACTATTGGCCTAAGGACTACACCCAAGAAGTCCCCCCACAGCTTGTCGCGGACCTCCCCCCTACGAGGCTCCCATTCAACTTCCGTGGTGCCAAGATTCTGCAGCCGTTCACGGCGTCGCAAATCAAGTACAACATTCTGCTCAAGCGTATCATCCTTGCAGCTTTACCCGGTAAAATCGACCGGGCACGCTTCAGTCAGCACCAGGAGTGGAGGAAGACGAAGTTGGACATGGGTCCTCTTTGGCCTTTCAAAGATGTCAACGATGCTGCACATGACGCGTTTCCTGTATCGCAATACTCGTTCCTATCCAAGTTCGCCCTCGCTGTGAAAGACGGAACGATCACGGAAGCCGAAGCCATCGAGCTGGACATAGAAGATCAGAATCCCGAGTACGGACATGACCATTCTACACATGATGATGACGTGGACGATGACACACAAGAAGTGATGTCAATTCGTGAAGTTCAAGAGTACTTGAATCGTTGTGGTTTCCGTGTGGAAGTCGACGATAGATTTGGTCCCCGGACTAAAAACGCAGTCGCCAAATTCCAAACGGTTTACAACATAAAACACTCGAGCACTGACGCTCTTGCCGTAGACGGCATCCCCGGGCCGCGTACGTGCGCAGCCCTCAAACATTACGAGAAGGAGTGATCGCCATGGAACTGAACGAAGTTTGCAGTAGATGTGGGAAATCAGTCAAAGTTCCGGCTGACCCCCAGCTGATGACGCAAAAGATCGAAGAAGAAACTGCGATCAAAGCCGTCATTGCGAAGGTTGAGCAATTCGCAAATGATCTCCAAGATCCCCTACCCGAGATCATTACGTTGGTCCGTTTCCAGGATGACGACGGCGAATACCGCTTCGAAGTAAAAGCTCTCGGCAAGCTTTGCGGGCCTGACGTAGAGAAAAAGCGCAACAAGAGTGGCTGCCTCAATCGCGTGAAAGCCCTGGTTGGCGATATCCACCGGGTACCTCGAGGCAAAAAGAAAGACGAGTGATGGAAAAGTACGGAGTAGACCAGGACGCTGAAGAGAAAACTGCAAGTAACAACGACGCGAGATGTCCGGAATGCGGAAATCGACTCAGAGACAAAAACGACACAGGCGTGCTGGTCTGTCCGCAGTGCGGAAGTCGACCCTTCGAGTCGACCGTACCACCGTCGAACAGAAGCTCCGAACGCTGAGAGCGCTCTACTTCATCGCTTACAACAGTGAAGAGAGCCTGTTCCCCCAGTCTGTAGAGTTGTTCCATACCATAGGAGAAATCCTAGAGGGTGTTCCACCCGACGAGTTAAGCCTGCACCGCATTGATAAGCAGGCTCTTTTAAGAGAGCTCGAGTATTTCGACTAGCTCTCAACAGGAGTGACCGCCATGTCTGAAACCCAAGAAACAACTGCCCCCACGTCTCAGGAGCCGACAGTGCCTGAGGAAGCTAACAAGAGTCAGCAAAAGCAAAAGGAGGAAGCTGTGACTGACCAGAGTGCAAAGAAGACACAAGAAAAGAAGAAGAAAAACACTCCCAAGCCCAAAAAGGCACCCAGCCCCCAAAAAGGATCCACCGAAGTATCCAAGAACTTTACGGTAGCACTTTCAGATATCGAGTTGCCGGACAAGTGGAACCGTGAAAAACCCGGTAATCTGGGGTCGCTCACAACATCCCTGAAGACCATTGGGCAGATCGTAGCCTTGGTGGTCAACCCGCACCCGACCAAGAAGGGCAAGTACCTCCTGGTAGATGGGCGTCGTCGCTATATGGCGATGCAAGATCTGAAGGTCAAGGAA
>QNCB01000028.1 GCA_003644335.1 Planctomycetota bacterium
CTCCCTGTGCTATAACGACTTATGGTTGTCTTGAACTACTCCATTTATCGTCATATACAGGGGGCGTGCGTTAATTTTTAGACCACGCCAAAAACCCCCTCAAAAAAAATCGGGAAGTTTGAGAAATAGATATTGACAAATCGGGAAATAGATATTGACAAATCGGCATTTAATGGTATACTACTTTCGCTCACATTCATGCTCATGCCCGTAATTTGGTCGTCGCTGTTGCTCCGGCCGCCCTCTGGGCTCCTTCCGTAACAGCGACAGGACCGTCCCGGCGGACGACGGTTCCACCTTATTGACGGTAGAATCCTGTCCAGCGCATAGGGATCACCTCAACAGTAAGAGGTGTATCCACAAGAAAGTGAGGTGGCGATGGACATGAGATCGTGTGATGTCTTGAGTGTTGTTGGCCGAGTGGTTCGGTGAACGAGTAGTGTGTCTATTGTGGGCAAAGAGACGAGGAGGTTTACCATGAAGACGAAAATGTTAAGTAGAAAATTGGCAGCTGTTCTGGTGGTGGGTTTTGTGCTCACAGTGTCGCAGGTTGGGTTTGGATCGCTGATATGGCTAGATACCTATGATGTTAGCAGCCGGAGCTATGACATCAATTTTGAAAGATCCTCTCGCCAGAGCGGCACAGTTGGGACATTGCGTTACAGAGAGCGTTACAATACGGAGTCGCCCGGGCCTCTAGGCTTTACGGGCGGGGATCAAGACTTTTGGACTCAGGTTGCTAGTAGTTCGGCTGCTCCAGGCAAGCTGATCCTCCACAGCGACGATGGCAGGGAGAGTCATCACAAATACACATGGGTTGGTCCTATGCATGGCTTTACAGAGGCAACATCACTTTCGATCGAGGTCTCGATGGATCCAGTCATAGGCGACACAACCAGTACATATTGGGCGGCTCTTGCTATTGGACGTGCTGGCAATGAGCAGGGTGCCTCTGTTGCAAATGCAGGAATCTGTCTTCTGCTTAGGTCTAATGGCGATTGGCAGTTCTTTGACAATGGTCCTACTGGAATCAGTGATAGTCTTGGTGTGAGGGCTGGCGAAGTGGATGTTCGGTTGGATATCTCTTTAGCCTCTTGGGGCAGCCGGGCCACGATAGATCTCTATCTAGATGGCGTACAGCAGGACCTCAACGGCGCAGCCGCAGGTAACAGCTATACCACAGCGGGTAATGTTGTCACTAACAACATCAGCCTCTTAGCTAATGGTGGTGGTGAATACGGTGCCACCCACCATTTTGATAATCTTAGTGTTAGTATTGTTCCGGAACCTGCCACGATGAGTTTGCTGGGCATCGGTGGCCTGCTGGCGCTGGTCCGCAGACGACGATAGGCCAGGTTGGCTTGACAGGGATAAAGGGGACAGGCTGCTTTTTGGTTCATTTCCCTGTCCTTCTCGGCCTCTGCTCGCGGCACTGACGTCCAGCCGATGTCCTGGGCATATCGCAGGGTTCTCGCCTGAACCGTCTTGTGCTCACCGGGTTTGGCCATCAGTTCACCTCGATCCCCGATGCCGCTAGTTCCGACAGGTCCACCTCGTCCACGCGCCGCGGGATTGAGCATCCAGCCATGGAAAGCCACCTGACCAAGTACCGCAAGCTGATCCCGGCGCTGTCGCTGATCACCCACCTGACCGAGGCCCGGGAAGGCCCGATCGGAGACGATGCGATTGAGCGGGCGATTCTCTGGGGCGACCTGCTCGAAAGCCACGCCCGGCGCATCTACTCGGCCGGGATCGATCCGGGCGTCGTTCATGCCCGGGCGATGGCGAAGAAGATCGTCTCCGGCGAGGTGCCCGACGGCTCCACCGAACGGGACGTGTACCGCAACTACTGGTCAATGCTCAGCGACAAGCACCATGTGCAGCTGGCCGTCGCTGAGCTAGTCGAGTTGGACTGGCTGCGGATCGAGACGCAGCCGACCCAGGGCCGGCCCAAGGTGGTCCACCGCATCAACCCGGCGGCCCGGACCATGCGCGTGTGAACGTGCGGCCCTGAGGCGCGCAGTGCCAAAAGCGCCAAAAGGTCGGGTAATCACCCGAATCGGTGGACTTTTGGCACTGCGTCGAGGGCAAGCATGCCAAGAGCGGCCGGGCTGCGACACTTCCGTTGCGGGGTGACCTGGCCGACGACCTGCGCAAGCATATCGATCGATTGGCCGAGGCCAACGGCGGGGAGGTCTCGCCGGATACGCCGTTGTTCGGCATCGACTGGCGGAACCTGCTCCGGACGTTCAACCTCGACCTGGCGGCTGCGGGGATCGCCAAGCGCGATGCCCAGGGCCAGACGGTGGACATGCACTGCCTGTGGCATACCTTTGCCACGCTGCTGGCACGCAATGGCGTCTCGCCCGGTATCGCCCAGAAGCTCATGCGGCACAGCGACACCCGCCTGACGAGGAACACCTACACGCACCTCGATCTGGCCGACACGGCTGGGGCGGTGGCTGCGCTTCCGGCGATTTGAATCCTTGGCGACTCCGGAATCTGCCGTGGCTCAAACCATCGCTGCGTGCCCACTTCGGCCGGCACTTCTCGGCAATTTCCGGTGACCAACTCGGTGTTCTCGGGGCGTCCTTTTACGCAAGAGGTGACCGTCTTGGTGCGGGAAGGCGTTCCGCGACAGGCAACCCATGCCGCTGGTGGCAACCGTTGGCGAGATGGTGTCGAGGGGCGGTTGCGCAAGGCTTTGACAAGGGTGGAGTTGACAAACAAAGACGCCAATGGGCAACACATGTCGTCCCTTGGCGTTTTTCGGCAAAAAAGCGGGCGAGGAGATTCGAACTCCCGACGTTCAGCTTGGGAAGCGAACTCATCCTACGCTTATTCTTTTCACGACAAACGGTTACGGCGTCAGTCCGCACTGGGTAACCAACTTGGTGCAAGCTGGTCGCGGGCTCACGCCTTCGTGTCCCGTTGTGCGATGGATGGCGGCGCGAAAAGATGCGATCGGATTTTTTCAGCGGCCATTGCCGGGAAATCGCGTTTTCCCACGGAAACCGTGGCTATGCCTTGGGCTTCATGAAGATATCCTGCAACGCGGAGAGAAATTCTTGCAGGGCCATTGCCTCGTCCCAAAGTGCGTGACTTCTGAGCCTGAGCGAGCCGAGCGATTCCAGCGAATCGAAATACTCGGCCACGATTCTCGCAACTTCGGCGAGGGTTGGATGATTCTGGTACTCTGCGATCTGTCGGTGGGTCTGCTCAAACTCCCGCTCGGTCATCATGGCCACGGTCCAGTAGATATCCAAGGCGTGATGCCGGGCTAGGTCTTTCTCCTCCTCTTGGCAGCGGTCGCGGAATGCGTGAAGTTTCATCAGCAGCAAAGTAAACGTCGAGGGGACGTAAATCACTGCTTCGTATGGCTCGCCTGAGGACAATGACCCGTCCACTGTGATCCTCATCGTGTTGTCCTGGAACCCCAGGGCCTCGTCCGTCCGATGGGCGTGCAACTTTACGCTTTGGCGAGGCCGAACGCGCCGGTCATCCACTTTCACACGAGGGTCGTCTGCAAACGGGCCAAGCGGTCCGGTAAGCAGGTCGACCTCGACGAACCTGCCGCCCCCGAGCTGCTTGACGAAAAAAGAATCCGTGTAATTTGCCTTTAATCAGCGAAATCTGTGGACTCTGGTCAGGCAAGTAGTGTAGCCGTGGTCGCAATCCAAAATCTAAAAACCGAAATCCAAAATTCTCAGTCCGCATTGGTTATATCGTGGTCAGCTCGGCCTGCCGCTGGGCTTCGCATCGGAATTCTGCTGGCTGGTTGCGACGTTCGCCTCATGATTCGCCCCGTCATCAGCCGAAACGCCCAGCCTATCGTTCGGCGAGCTGTGCAGACCAGCCCGGCCAGGCCCGCCAACTGAAAGCCAATATCAAGCATCAGTTGATTGCTGCCGGGCCTGCCCAGCAGAGCCAATATCCGCAGCGGATTGTAGAAGAACAAATAGGCCAGGAGGATATTGAACTGTTGTTTCCAGGGCTGAGGCGAGTTCGACGCAATAACATAACTGCCGTCCATCATGTAAGGCTGCACCTTCCGCCCAGCTACGACATCATAAACCATGCCTGATTGATATGTCTGGCAGTACAGCTTCGAGCCTTGCGAGGGAACCAGCATCAGCACCTGCAGGCTCCCAGCCCCAGCCTTTTGCAGCAGATGAACCTGGTTCAAAAGCCCGTCAGCCCGGCCAGGGGTTAGCAACGGCTGATCGTCGTGGTGCATCATCATCGGGTTGGGGACGATGCCGTTATTCCGCAACAACTCAAAGGCCCGCGTGGTCGAGTCGACCGTCTGACCCTTGGAAACCAGGCTGCCGGTCATGTCTTCCACGCCCAGCCAAAACGCCCGAAAACCAGCCTTGCGAACCAACGGCAAATGCTCAGCCATCTTTATCGTGTCGTATACGGTAACTTCAGTCGCTATCCTCGCCCGGCGTCGCAGGGGCTTGCCGGCGATTTCCGCCCGGGCAAGAGCCTGGGATATTTCCAGCGTGCGCTCGGGATTGTTGAAGAAATTATCGTCCGCCCCGAAAAATATCCGCAAGCCATATGTCAGGTTCAGCTGACGGATATCCTCCGCTATCCGCAGGCCACTTTTGGTGCGATACTGCCGCTGATTGTAGGCTGGGATCGGACAATACGGACAGCCGAACTTGCAGCCCAGCGTCATCACGATGGTGGCAAGCGGACTTAGCTTGTGAATTTTATTGGCTGGGAGCGGGGCCGACGACAGTGTCGCGCGTCGGCTTGGCGGCTCGACGATAGCATATCCGCCCACCGGTGAGGGCTTTTCGTCCAGGTCGCCCAGCAGCCTTTGTATGCCGGTATCGACCAGCTCCTCGGCGATGCTCCCCTCTGGGCCTACGGGGTAAACCAGCCCGGGGATGTCGTCCAGCAGGCCCTGCCCCTTCACTCGGCGGAGGGTTTGGGCGAGCGATTCGCCCTGGCCTCGATTGGACATCAGCCGTTCCAGCAGGGAAAGCGTAACGAACTCCTCGCCCGTTACCGCGACATCCGGGGCGAACGGGTCGGCTGGGTCGGTGCTGAAAAGTTCCCAGGCTTCGTAGACGCACAGGCTGCCGCCGGCGACAACCAAAGGCCTCTTGTCCGCGGGGATTTTTGCGACATCTCGCAAGAGCTGCCGCGCGCAATCAATGTGCATCCCCATGCTGGATATCATGAAAACGTCCGGCACCTGGCCATCGAGCTTCATCCGCGATGGCTGGAAGTTTTTGTTCCAGTGCTGCAGGACGATACGGGTTTTCTCGAACCCCGCAGCAAGCATCGCCGAAGCGATGGCTCTGGGCCCAGCCGGTATCAGACGAATGTCGGCGAAGATGAACGGCAGCACTCTCGTGCGGAAATCGAACGTGCAGGCGATAACGGTCGAGATATTTTGACGGGTGGAGAGTTTGCGCAGCGAGGCTATCAGGCCGGTCAATTCGCCGGGCCTGAGCAGTTCGTCCCCATTGTCTCGTCGCGGAAGTTCCATGCCATCTCCATGCACCGCGGCCCGCAGGCCCGATGCGCAGAACAGCTTATATAACACAAATCCCCCGCAAAAACTAATGTTTCCCGTATTTCCTGGCCAGGTATTCCATCTCCTCGGTAATTTTCAGATGCCGCGTGCAACGTTTTTCGCACTCGCCGCACCGCGCGCAGTCCGCCGGCGGCCCGGATGGCTCGCCGCTGGCTGGATTTATCGCCCACCGGTAAAGCGCCCCAGCCCGCCTGGGTACCTGCAAAATTTTGTCGTGATAAACGACCTGCATCATGGCGAGGATATTTATCCCCTGCGGGCAGGGCAGACAATACCCGCAACCAGTGCAAAACCCCTGCTGCCCGGAAGACAAGCCCGCCATCGCCTGCTCGATTGCCTTGCGTTGTTCCTGCGTCAGAGCAGGCTTGCGATAATTCGCCAACGTCGATGCCACGTCAGACTTCTTGCTGATACCGCAGAGAATCGTATCGACATCCGAGTTGCCATGCAGATACCGATGGCCAGCTTCGACGACATCGTCGCCCCCCAGCGTTTCCCGCACGGCCCGGCTGAGCAGAGACGAATCTTCCGCGAGCATCCCTCCTGCTATGGGGTTCATAACTATGGTTGCGATGCCTTTGCGATGGGCCTTGGCGAGCACGGGACTATAAGTTTGATCCATGATATTATGGGTACACAAAATGGCCTCACACCAGTCGGCCTCGTCGAGATATCTGCTTATATTCTCGGGTGTATCGTGCGTCGTAAAGCCAATATGCCCAACAAGCCCCTCGTCCACAGCCCGGCGGATTCCGTCCAACATTCCACCACTTTTGGTAGCCTGGGCATAATGCTCCGAATTGTTGATACTCCAAATTTGATAAAAATCGAGGTACTCAACATCCAGTCGCTCCATGGATTCGATAATCCGCTTGTAGGTGCAATCAGCTGAGGTGTCGTCATCGTCCTGAACTTTGAGGTTCCATGGCGACCATTTCGTAGAGAGGATTGCCTTGTCGCGATAGCCGTCCTTGAGACTTTTACCAACCTTAATTTCGCTATCAGCGTAGCCTCTGGACGTATCTATATAGACCATCCCCGCGTCCATCGCCATTCGCATCAAAGCTATCGCCTCTTGCTCATCAGCAGGCAGCCTCATCGCCCCTATACTTACGGGATAAACTTTCAGACCGCTCCTTTGGCCAAAATCCCGAAGCTCGGTTTGTTGTTTTTTAAGCATTTCACTTAAACTTTAATAACTACACAATAAACTTTTTAATAACATCCGTGTAAACATCAACCGCGCGGGTGAGATCGGCAATATCCACATATTCGTCAGGCTGATGTGCCAGAGCGGTCTTGCCCGGGCCAAACACTACTATCGGTGCGTTTAACGCCGTTAAATAAGGGCCATCCGTCGTGTAACCAACCGATTTTGTTTCGCCTGTATCGGTTGCCTGGCAGAGTTTTTGGACAAACCCGCATTCCGGGTCGGTTTGCAATGGCGAGACCGTGCGGATGATCTCTATCTCAGCCTGAAAGTCATTATTGCAAGACTTCAACTTTTCGATGATTTCACGTATGTCGCAAATTACCGTTTCGTAACTTAGACCAGCCGCTATTCTGATATCAAGCTCGATGAAGCAACTATCTGGTATAACATTGGTAGCCTGGCCGCCGTGAATCTGATTGATACTCACGGTGGAAAGGTCCGCCTCCAGCGCACCTGGCGAGGTGGGTTTGTAATCGCCCAGCCGATTTAACAGGGTATTCATAGATGTTATGGCGTTGATGCCCAGGTGCGGCATCGAGCCATGCGCCGTCTTGCCCAGGGTGTGAACCCGCAGCCAACATATGCCACGATGCGATGTAATAATATTAAAATCGGTAGGCTCGGGGAGTATCACACCAGCTAATTTCGGCAGGGTTTTTTCATATTCCGCGACAAACTTTTTCACGCCGCACGCGTCGACTTCCTCGCCAGCTGTGGCTGTGATAATAATATCGCCTTTAAGTTTGGTTCCCGCATTTTGAATCTCCACCGCTGCTGCGGCAATGCAGGCCAGGCCTGCCTTCATGTCGCAGGTACCCCTGCCGAAAATCTTCCCGTCTTTTTCGGTCGCCTCATATGGCGGGGTAGACCAGGGCGACTCGCCAGCTGGGACAACGTCGCTATGGCAGGCAAAAAGCAGTGCTTCCGCCGATCCGTCGCCTTTAATCGTAGCGGTGATATTGGCCCGGTTGGTATCCCAGACGTCGAGCTTCGCGGGGATATTGTGCTGGCTGAAGAAGTTTTGCAAAACCCCTGCTGCGCCCAGTTCGCCACAGTCAGGAGTGGACTGCGAGTTGACAAGTTCTCTAAGTAATTTTGTAACCATAACTATATATTCCTCATTCGCCTTTTTACAACTCTGTCGGTCTGTATAGAAGCAGGGTTTTGCCTACCACGCCGACGCATATCGAGCGGGTCCGCTCGGCGATTCGCTCTGCTGCGGCCTGCCTGGCTCGGCCTCGCTCGTCGAACAGGCGAACCTTAATAAGCTCGCGCGAATCGAGATGGCGGGAGACTTCCCCGATAAAATTCTCGCTAACCCCCCCCTGGCCGACGGCGAGGGTTACCTCCAGCCTTTGACCCTGGCCGCGGAGTTGACGCTTCTGTTTTCCGGTTAGTGTTTGCAAATTTATGCTCCATTATAGGCTCGAAATTCGTTTAACGAACTTCGGCAGGGTTGTCATATTCATAGCGGCATCGTCCCGCGGTGAGAACTCGAAGACGCACCCAGCCGGGCCGTCGGAATTGATAGCCACCGCCCGGTCGGGAATGGCCAGGCTGCCGGCCTCTATGTGCCGATGTCCCAACACGAAAAACTCCGCCCCCAACTCCGCTGCCAACTCGTCCAGCTGCTCGGGGGTCTGGTCTCGCCCCCATGTCCACTCGTAGGCGGGGCCGTTGCGGTGATAGTCCGCCTCTGTACTGGGGCGTGAGAGAATCTCCACCCCCGCCAACTTGGCACGGTGGGGCGACGGCAGGGAATGACAAGCCAGCACGCCATTGTCAAATCGCATCGCCAGGGGCAAGGCCCGGAAAAATTTCAACGCAGCCTGGTAAACTTCCGGCCCGTCCTGACCAAAGCAAAAATTCGCCCCAGCCTCAAACGCCCGGCAGCAGCCCGCAGCGTTTTTGGTAATTTCATTGCCGGTAAGCTGGGCTACGTCGTGATTGCCCAGCAGAATGTGCACACGATCGGGCCAATCGATTTTCAGCCTTGCTACCCGCAGCAACAGCTCGATGCTACGGTCGATTCCGCTGCGAGGATCGGCTGGCCCGTGGATAATCTCCTGTAAAACAAGGGTCGCGGGGGCCTGGCCCGCACTGGTTGCGTGGGATATTATTTTCGAGAGGTTCCCGCGATGGCCATGGATATCGCCAGCGATGACGACCCGCTCCGGAGCGCCAAGGTTCACCACATTGCCCGCGCGCCCGGCGTCGTTGGCTAGCAGATCAGCAGCGAGTCTGAATTTTTCGGCGACGACGCTTCCCACTTTGTTTTTCTCCGGTATGTGAAAATCCTGGCCCAACCGCGTGGGCAGGCCCCTTGTTCTTCGGGAACCACCCACCGGCCTCCAGAATCCTGCTTATTTTTTCGTACCGAACCAGTCCCACCATGGACGTTGGTTTTCTGTTTTGTCACTTGTTGGACCTGGCTGGTCTTGTTCGTCTCGCTTTGGATTCATAGCTTTGGTTTCCTTGGTAATTTTCGCCCAGTCCCACCAGGGCCTTTTTTTATAGTATACAACCGGCTCGGGCAGGGTTTCCA
>QNCB01000383.1 GCA_003644335.1 Planctomycetota bacterium
CCCAAAGGCAATCAGGGTGTATCATAATGAAGGACAGATCGACCACGTGATTCATAAAATCCCAGAAATAGGGGCTTCCGTTTTTCATTTTGGAACGGATATACAAAAAACCACCGATTTAATTGGTGATAAAATTTGCCTGATGGGGAATATAAACCCCATTGACTGCATGCTGAACGGTACGGCGAAAGAAGTAAGGAGCGAATGCTTGCGAGTCCTTCATATTGGAGCGGCCAAGGGAGGGTTTATGCTTAGCACCGCAGGCGGCATGAGCATCAATACTCCCCCGCAAAATATCAACAGTATGTTTGAAGCGGTCAACCAATACGGAGTTGGCATATGATGAACAATCAACGACTGTCTTGTGCGGATTTTACGTTCCCTCTGCTGTCTCATGAGGGGTCGCTCAATCTTATTGCCGATATGGGAATGGACGGGGTGGACATCGGCCTGTTTGAAGGTAGATCGCACCTGTATCCGTCTCAGGAATTTGTGAATGTTGAGAAATCCGGAACGGCACTAAAGACAAAAGTTGCCGACCGAGGCTTGGTTGTCGCCGATGTGTTTCTCCAGACGGCACCGGGTTTTATTCCTAGTGCCATCAACCATCCCGACGAAACACAGCGTAAGAAATGCCGCGCCGGGTTCAGATCGGCGCTGGAATATGCCGTGGCTTGTGAATGTGGGCATGTAACGATTTTGCCGGGTGTGTTTTTTGATGACGTGCCTGAGGCAGAGAGTCTGGCGTTGTGTCATGAGGAACTTGCCTGGCGAGTGGAGCGGGCGCAGGAGGCGGGGCTTATTTTTGCGGTGGAGGCGCATATCGGTAGCATCGCGCCCATGCCACGTGCCGCAATCGCATTGGTCGAAGCCGTCCCAGGCTTGACGTTGACGGTCGACTACACGCATTTCACCTCGCGCGGTTTTCCCGATCGCGACATCGAGCCGCTCCTGCAACACGCCAGTCATTTTCACGCACGCGGGGCTTGTGAAGGACGTTTGCAAACATCGTTTGAACACAATACTATAGATTACGAGCGGGTATTTCAGGCAATGAAGACCTGTGAGTATGCCGGGTTTATCGGTATAGAGTATGTATGGATTGATTGGGAGCATTGCAACGAGGTCGACAACGTCTCCGAGACGATTCTCCTCCGTGATTTCTTCCGAAAGTTAATAAAGGAAAATAGAGATGGCAAATGACTACTTTAAAAAATTGAATGCCGAACAGCCCACTCGCATGTGGGTTAATAATCCCTGGGGCGATGATATTGATAAATCAATTGAAGCGGGTGTCGTGAGTTGTACGACCAATCCGGGATATGCGGCAAAACTGCTTTCGGAAGAGCCGGAATTCATCCATCCTGTCATTGATGAGGCAATTGCGCGTTTTGACGATGACAGTAAGGTGGCGGAAGAGGTCGTCTTCCACATCACCGCACGGCTTGTGGAGCATTTTTTGCCGCTGTATGAAGCCAGCGGTGGACAAGCTGGTTTTGTAACCATTCAGGATGACCCGCGCCGGGATGATGATGTTGAGGCAACCATTAACGCCGCTCTCCGGCATCGTGAACTTGGCCCGAATTTCATGGCCAAAATACCGGTCATCGCCGGCGGCTGTGAGGCTATAGAAGCAATTGTAGCGGAGAACATTCCGATTTGCGCAACAGAGGTGTTTTCAATATCCCAGGCCGTGCATGTCTGCGAATTATATGAGCGGGCAGCCGACAATTCACAAAAAACACCGCCATTTTATGTGACTCATATTGCCGGCATCTTTGATCAATACCTTGCCGGAGTTGTTGCAGAGCAGAATATTGATATCGCGCCTGAGGTTTTGCAGCAGGCGGGTTGTTACGTTTCCCGACAGGAATACCGTTTGCTCAAAGAGCGAGGCTATCGTACTACCATGCTTGGCGGCGGGGCTCGCGGCACTCATCATTTTACCGAATTAGTGGGCGGCGACCTCCATGTTACAACGAACTGGAGCACGTCTGTGGAGATTATGGCTGCTGATATACCGGTCGTTTCGCGGATTGATACAGAGACTCCGGCTGAGGTTGTTGCCGAATTGACCGCAAAATTGCCGGACTTCCGCAAGGCTGTGGAACTCGATGGCTTGGCACTGGAGGATTTTGCAGATTACGGCCCCGTGCAGTTATTCCGCAATATGTTTCTTGACGGCTATGAAAAACTATTGGCTGCAATAGCAAGCCGACGACCCTGAACAAAAGGAGACGGACATGGAACGAGTTTGTTTTATTCTGAAGATTAAAGAAGAGCTACTGGACGATTATCTGGCAGAGCATCAGGTCTGGCCTGAAATGCTGGAGGCCATCACGGATGCCGGGATCAAAAATTATTCCCTTTTTGTGAACAGAAAAGCCTCTTCAATCATCGGTTATTTCGAGGCCGAAAATCCGCAGGAGTCGCTTGAGAAACTGGGTAAAACTGAAGTTAGCAAAAAGTGGCAGGCTAAGTTCGCAAAGTATTTTGTGTCTGGAAGCGGTGACATGAAAGCGGGCGGACTCGAGTGGATGGAGCAATACTTTTATCTTGCATGACGATATGCAATTAATGGAAAATAACATCAATTGACAAAAACATGTAAAAGCTAAGGAAAGTAATATGAAGCCCTGGACATTTATACACGTAGCTGACATACAGCCTGGCTCGCCC
>QNCB01000384.1 GCA_003644335.1 Planctomycetota bacterium
CGGGCAGGTGTATATTCCGCGAGTCAACTACGACCACAGCGCGAAGGTCTGGGGGGTCGATCTGTGCATCCCCATCATGGTCAAAGGCAAGGTACTCGGTGTAACCAAGGTTGTGATGGACATCAGCAGATGGCTTCCCGACTGCAATCTGGACTTCGGCAGCGGGAGGGCGACGATGAAAGTCGTCGGCGACAAGGGGTTCATTCTGCACAGCCAGGATATCCTGGCCGGTCGGGCCAAGCCCATGACCGAGAGAATCGGAGACTGGCGACACATAATAGCTTCCCCCCCCGGCGGGGCCTGGCGAACGACCGACGACGACAAAATTCAGGCCTACGCCCCAGTCCGCATGCCCGAGAGCATCGGCCAGATACCCGTGAAAATGTCGCACTGGACGCTCGTAGCGGACATAGACAAGGCAAGCGTTCAGTATGGCCTGGTCAGGCTGAGCATTCTGATACTGCTCATCGGGATTATCTGCATCGGCCTGCTGTTCTCCGGCGGGGTGCTGCTGATAGACCGTAGCCTGATAAATCGAATTCGCAAAATTGGGCAAAGTGCCAGACGGGTTTCCCATGGCGACCTGCAACACCGGGCTGATTCCAGCTGGGCTGGCACGCGGGCGTTTGGGATGGACGAGATAGACGACCTGGCCCACGACTTCAACAACATGGTTCGCAAGCTGCAAAAGTCGCACACCGAACTCACCGAAGCCAACAGGCTAAAGGAAGATTTCATTCGCATCGCGGGACACGAACTTCGCACGCCGGTGAGCTATATCGTAGGCATGGCTACCCTCATGAAAACCTGCCAAGACGCCGAGCGACTGAACAAAGCTATCGACACGATGGGGTTCAAAGCCGGTCGGCTGGACGAAATTATCCAGGCCATGTTCAAGCTCATCCCCGCACAAAGCCTGGCGAATGACATGAACTACCAGGACGTGAATGTCTCCAAGCTGCTCGAGGAAGTTTACACCGACGCCAAGCCCTGGATAGAACGGCGGAACCAAAGGCTGATTATCGAGCCGGGCCAGCGGGACACCATTATCCAGGCTGACAAAAATAAACTTCGCGACGCCATAGAGAACGTCGTGATGAACGCTATCAAGTTTACACCCAACGCGGGGCAGGTGAAAGTTTCGGTGCATCGCAGGCTGGGCGGATACGTCGCGATTCAAATCGCCGACGAAGGCCCTGGCATACCCGAGTCTGACAGGCCGCACATTTTCGACCCGTTTTATAGCGGTTCGGACATTCTGAAACATTCCACTGGCAAGAGCGGCTACGGCAAACGCGGCATGGGCCTGGGCCTGGCTATCGTCAAGCATTTCGTCGATATGCACGGAGGAACGGTCGAGTTCACGACCGGGCCAAACGGCACGACAGTTACTATCCAGCTGCCAATAGAACGACCCGCGGAAAACGGCGAATGACGGAAATAGGCGATAGAAAAAACAACAAATGACGAGAAATGACCAAGGCCCAAAAATACCCAATGACCCCAGCACTTATTTGCCACATCCGGTAAATGATCAAGTCGAGCGAAAGAACAACGATTTTGGGTCTACGCAAATAAGTGCTGGGGATTACTGATTACTTTTCAAAAAAACCCGTGAAACCGAAGGTTCACTAAATTTTTTTTAATCCGTGTAATATGTGAACTCTTGTCGGCGTAGGCAACAAGGCTGCTATGCCCGCAGGAATTTATCATCCTGCTGTGAGAAGACGATTGGTTCTGAGCCTAGTTTTTCCAGGTCAAACCGCTCCTGGAGTGTGGACAGGTCGGCCTCGTCTCGCTTCTCCAACAAGCCCGACCAGTAGCCCAGCAGGCCCAGGATTCGATTGACGCTGACCCCGGCGCGGATATAGGTCGCAAGTTTGGTATCGCCATGTCGCTTAGCCAGTTTTCTGCCGTCAGGCCCTACGACCAATGGCAGGTGAAAATACTCCACTTCTCCGCTCATGCCAAGCAGCTTGCGAAGGTGAATTTGCATCGCAGCGGACTCTAACAAGTCATCACCTCGGACGATTTTATCCACGCCGGCCAGGGCGTCATCGACCACCACCGCCAGTTGATAAGCAGCCAGGCCTTCGTTGCGAAAGACGATAAAGTCGCCGCAGATCGCCGCGAGGTTAAACGATTGTAGCCCTGCGAATTTGTCCTCGAAGTTTATCGTCTCGTCGCGAACCCTCACCCGCCAAGCCCTTGGCCGGCCAGGGCTATCGACCGCTTCGCCCATAGCCTGCTTGTCGCGACAGGTTCCGGGATAGACTACCGGCGCCGAGCCGAGCCTGTCTTCCCTCGCCGGCGCCGAAGCAGCCAGGGTGATCTCCCGTCGAGAGCATGTGCATGGATAGGCCAGGCTGGCCTTACTTAGCTGGTCGAGCGAGGCCTGATAAATATCCTGGCGTTGCGACTGGGTAACAATTTCGCCCTGCCACTCCAAGCCCAGCCAGCGAAGTTCGTCGACAGCCTGAGCTGCAGCGCCGGGCTGGACGCGCGGGCCGTCGAGGTCTTCCATGCGGAAGATGACCCGCCAGCCTCGTTGCCGGGCCAGCAGAGCATTTAGCAAAAACGTCCGCGCATTGCCCAGGTGCATCGCCCCCGTGGGCGAAGGTGCCAGCCTGGTAATTGAACCCGTCGTCGCCATCCGATTTTCCCGGAACCTATAG
>QNCB01000385.1 GCA_003644335.1 Planctomycetota bacterium
CAGCTCGGCGAGAATCTTTGGCAGCTCGGCAAGTGGATAAGTCAATACTACCTCACGCCGCTGGGCATAACCCTGGCTGCGTGCGTGCCATCAGCGGTCGGCAAGACCCTGCCAAAATCGCGCACGGTCGTCTTCCTGAACTCCGCCCCCGCCGACTGGCCCAGCTCGCTTGGACAACGGCAGCGAAAGGTCCTCGACGAGTTGCTCGAAGCTCGCAATCAAGGCCAGGAGCCTATACCGCTGGAGTTGCTGATGCGACACAGCAAGGCCGGGCGAGACACTGTCGGGCGGCTGGTCAAACGCGAGCTTATCCGCACGGAGACGCGAGAGGTTACGCTCGAAGATCTGGCCGGGGAAATTCTGCCCTGCGAATTCGACATCAACGAAGACCAGCAAAAAGTCCTCGCTGCACTGGAGCCGAAACTCGACGAGCAAAAATTTTCCGTCACCCTGCTCCACGGCGTAACCGGCAGCGGCAAGACCGAAGTCTACATCCGGGCGATTCAGCGGGTGATAGACGCCGGCAGACAGGCCATTTTGCTAACCCCGGAGATAGCCCTGGCGACGCAGACCATACAACGGCTGGTCAAGCGGCTGCCTCGCGTAGCCTTGCTCCACAGCGGCTTGACCAACGCGCAGCGGTCGTTCAACTGGGAGCAAATTCGCAAGGGTTTGGCGTCGGTTATCGTCGGGCCTCGCAGCGCGGTTTTCGCCCCGGCTGGCAAGGTCGGGCTGATCATCGTAGACGAGGAACACGAGTCCAGCTACAAGCAGGACACCGCTCCGCGGTACCACGGGCGAGACGTCGCTATCAAGCGGGCGTCGCTGGAAGGGGCTGCGGTAATTTTGGGATCAGCTACGCCTTCGATGGAGTCGATGCACAATGTCAACACCGGTCGATACGACCTGCTGCGACTGCCCAAACGCGTGCAAGGCCTGGCCTTGCCGAAGCTGGAGATAGTCCACCTCCGCCGAGAGATGACGCGGGGCAAGATCGAGCTGCTCGGTCATACGCTGACAAATCGCATGGCTTCGGTGCTCGACCGCCGGGAGCAGATTATCCTGCTGATGAATCGGCGAGGCTATGCGAGTTATGTCTTCTGCCCGTCGAAAGGTTGCGAGTGGATAATGCAGTGCGACAGCTGCGTCAGGCCTATGGTTTACCACCGGGCGATTCAACTGGCTAGCTGTCATCACTGCGACCACACCGCCGCGGTGCCGACAGCCTGCCCAGCTTGCGGCGGCAAGATTCTCCTGTTCGGCTATGGCATACAACGCATCGAGGACGAGCTGGCTCGGAAGTTTCCCGCTGCCCGCGTAGCGAGGATGGACAGCGACACCATGACCTCGCCGAAGCAGTTTCAGCGGGTGCTGCGAGAGTTTGGCCAGGGGGAAATCGACATCCTGCTGGGCACGCAGATGGTGGCTAAGGGGCTGGACTTTCCCAACGTCTCGCTGGTGGGGATCGCCTCGGCGGACACAGCCTTGGCTATCAACGACTTCCGTTCGTCCGAGCGGACATTTCAGCTTATCGTGCAGGTGGCAGGACGGGCTGGACGGGGGGCTGCGCCGGGGCAGGTTATCGTCCAGACGCTCGACGGCGACGACCCAGCCATACAGGCAGCGGAACATCACGACCATGAAGCTTTCGCCGCTCGCGAGTTGGCAGAGCGGGCAGAGGCACACCTTCCGCCATTTGCCAGGATGGTGCGGTTCATCGTGCGACACGAGAAGATGGAAGTCGCCAGCAAGGCTGCGGAGAAACTGGGTCAGGCCTTGCGCCGGCTGATACCAGATGGGCAAATGACCATGATAGGCCCGCAGCAAGCCCAGTTCGTCAAGCTGCGGAACCAGTTTCGGTTTCATATCCTTATAATCACAAAGGCCCCAGGCCTGGTGCAGCAAGCCCTGGACGGTCGGCTAGGCAAAATTATCCACGACATCCGCGCCGACATAGCAGCAGACGTAGACCCGGTAAATATACTGTAACGGCGAATGTTGAATCGCTATCGAAATCGATTTCGATAGCAATAGCGAAAAAGGAAAAAACATGGATTCCCGCTCCCCGATCGGGTCGAGGATTTCGCGGGAATGACAAAAAAAGGTTCTCATCCCAAGTAGTTGGCTCAACTGCGTCAAAAAAACAGCCCCTGGCGGGGTCAGGCGGCTTTTCGTAGTTGTTTCCAGTAGCTGTTCCATTGGCCACTGTAATAGACGCTGGCCAGGGCCATCATACTCTCGGCGTCAGCATCCCGAACAGGCTCCTCCGACTCGGCGATGATTGCCCCCGGTGTGGCGTTGTTGATAGCGTCCGCCACCTTCTGCGCCATGTCCTCAAGGTCGAAATCCTTTGCTTCCAGTAATTCTTCCGCGTGATCTTTTTGCCTTCCATAATTTGCTTCTAAGTAAAGGTTTATAAGCCGCCACAAACACTAACTTTAAATCTTGCCAGAAAAAATCTCACACACCACACTTTCAGCCTTCAAACTTCACTCAGAATCCTGACTTCTGTCTCCTGCTTCACTTCAGCGTCTCCGGTATTGCCATGATCCTCCCCTGGCGGTGCACGCAGGCGATGGTGCTTTCACCCGTAGCCAGGAGAAGGTTATCGGTTTTGCGACGCAGCTCGTAGGCGTGGTCGATGCGGGCAGCGCCGGTCTTGGTAATG
>QNCB01000386.1 GCA_003644335.1 Planctomycetota bacterium
GAATGAAGCGAATAAAAAACGAATGACACGAATTTTTTTTGTTATCTAAAAAATCTTCAATCCCTTCATGGTCTTCATGGTGCGATATATTTTTGGTATTGGTCATTCAATGGTCATTGGGCATTTGGGCCTTGGCCATTTTTTTCGTCATTCGTTATTCGTCATTGATTCCTCATTCGGGCTTCGGAATTCGTCATTTGCTGTTTTTTCCTATTGCCTACTTGCCTATTTCTCTAAAATCATCCTCCGACCTGTGCCATGTTTTTGGCTTGGTCGAAGTTTTTGTTTGTTCTTTTGTGGGTCAATACGTCCTGGACAGCTTGGCGTATTTTTTGCGATACGCGTTGCTCGTCGGTCTCGTCTCGCAACAGGTCTCGGATATTCACGCCCTTGCTGCTGCGTGCCAGACAGCCTATCAGGTCGCCCGCAGCGGTCAGTCTCACCCTGTTACACTCGCGGCAGAAAGGCTGCGTTGTCGAACTGATAACGCCGATTCGACCAGCCAGGCCATCAGCGGTTTTCAGGCTGAAGGGTCGAGTCGAGCTGCCAAGCTTTGGCGCGATGGGCCGGAGCGACTCGCACTGCAAAGTCGCGTCGCGTCGCAGATTTTCGAGAGTTTCCGCGGAGGATACGAACAACTGCTCGTGCGAATCAGCTGCCGGGCCAAAGGGCATAAGCTCGATGAACCGCAGCGTCAACCCTCGGGAAACAGCAAGCCGCACAAGCGCCCCAGCCTCGGCGTCGTTCAAGCCTCGCAGCATGATGGCGTTTAGCTTTACCGCCAGGCCCGCGGCAAGGGCGGCGTCGATGCCGCGGCTGATTTTCGCCGGGCCATCGACGATAGTATTGCCGGTGAGTTTCGTGTATGTCGCCGGGCGTAGCGTGTCGATGCTGACATTAACCCGCCGGAGTCCCGCGCGTTTCAGCTCCGCTGCCATCTGGGCCAAGGCCAGGCCATTGGTCGTCAGCGCGATGTCCACTACTCCAGCCTCAGCGAGCATTCGCACCAGTTCGCCCAGGCCTCGCCGCAGCAAAGGCTCGCCGCCGGTGAGGTGCACCTTGCCCAGGCCTGGCCCGTCGCGCAGCAGTTTCACCAGGCGGAGAATTTCCTCGTATCGCAGGATGTCCCTGTGGGCGAACAGCTCGACGCCGCCAGCTGGGATGCAGTAAACGCAACGGTTCTGACAGCGGTCGATAACGGATACCCGCAGCGTAACAGGCCCTGGCCCCAGCCCAGCCCAGCCAGCGGTCGGCGTATTTGTGTTGCTCATTTCCACGGCTGGAATTGTACCACAGCCCCGGCCGGAATGTCGCGTCCGTTGGCGGGAATAAGCACTACCCCCTCAGCCCGGCAGGCAGCTATGAGGTCAGCTGAGCCTGCGGAGTTTACCAGTTCGACAGCCGCCCCTGCGCGGGTTTGGACCACTCGGGCCAGGCGAAACGCCGTCCGTCCGCCCCTGGGCTGGCAGGGCAGAGCCTTGACTGTGGGCAGCTTGACCAGAGGACAACACTCGCCCTGTGCGACGCCGATGAGCCTGCGCAGGGCCGGTGCCACGAGCGACCAGAACCCCGTCAGCACGCTTACCGGATTGCCGGGCAGGCCGAAGATGCACCGGCTGGCGCCCAGCGTCGCGAAGAGTTGTGGCTTGCCCGGTTTCATCCGCACGCCATGGAAACGAACCCGCCCACCAATGGCCCGCACTGCCTCCGGGACAAAGTCGCAGTGCCCCACTGACACGCCGCCGGTGATGATAACCACGTCGTGCGACCTGGCTGCGGCGCGAAGTTGGGTTGCGATTTTCCGCGGATCGTCGGGTACGATTTTTCGCCGGGCGGCGATTCCCATCGAAGCCAGGGCCCCCTGCAAAGCTGGGCCGTTGGAGTCTCGCAACTGGTGCGGAGCGACCGTCTGGCCCGGCTCGCGAACTTCCGCGCCGGTGCAGATGATGGCGACCTTTGGCATGGGCCTGGTGCGGACGGCTGAAGCTCCGACCATCGCGCAGACGCCCACCGCTGCGGGCGTGAGAGCCTGGCCTTGCTTCAGCAGCACGTCGCCCCGGCTGGCTTCCTCTGCCCGCTTGCGAATGTTCAGCCCAGCCTGGACAGAGGCGCGAATGATAATTTCGTTGTCGTCGCGCCCGGTGTCCTCCAGTCTGACCACAGCGTCAGCGCCCGGCGGAACGTTGGCGCCGGTGAGTATCGTCGCACATGTGCCCCGCTGCACCCGCGGCCTGGCCTTGCTGCCAGCTGCGACCTCGCCGATTAGCTCGAGCCTGGCTGGAACCCTGGCTACATCCGCGGCCCGCACAGCATAGCCATCCATCGCTGAGCGGTCCGCGGGTGGCTGGTCGCGGTCGCACCGCACATCCCGGGCCAAGACAAACCCGCCGACAAGAACATCCGCCAAGTCAAGTCTGGCTATTTTCAAAGGCTTAACATGCCGCAGCACAGTATCCAAAGCGTCCTGGGTAGATATCAACATCGTAACTTTCTTGGAAAAAAGTAATCAGCCTGCAGTAATCAGTAAAAACAAAGTCCACGGATTACACGGATTTTTTTTTTGATCAAAAAAAAAAAAAAAAATCCGTGAAACCCTTTTTTAACCAGTGCGATCCGGGGACTTTGCTTTTACTGATTACTGCGGGCCGTTTACTTTTTTCCAGGA
>QNCB01000387.1 GCA_003644335.1 Planctomycetota bacterium
GACCCTTGCGGTCGCCCCCCTTGCGGTCGCCCCCCTGGGCAGGTGCAAGACCTGCCCCTACGGGATGGGGAACGGCGGCGATGTCGTTGATCAGCGCCGTCAGGGCCGCCTCCACCGGCGGCGGTTGGGGGGATTGGAGAGCGGTCAGCACACCCGCCCCGATGCCCGGCTCCACCGTCTGCAAGGCAGCAACCAGGTAGGCCAAGAAACGGGCCGGGTCATTGTCCCCCTCGTCCAGCGAGAGCCAGGCGACTTGTAGGGGCGCGGTAACCGCGCCCCTACAATGTATCCACTCGCTCAACAGCGTCGTCTTGCCAAAGCCGGCCGGGGCGGAGACGAGTGTCAGCTTGCGGTGTAGCCCCGCATTCAACCGTTCGATCAGGCGGGGGCGGGGCACGAGATTGGGGCGCGGAGGGGGGATGTAGAGTTTGGTGGTCAGTAAAGGCATGATCATAGTAGCAATCTTATCATACCTTTGACGCACCAGCAAATGATAGAAAACCCTGCCGTCGCGACAGAACTTTCCCCTATTTGACAGGCAGAGCAAGTGTGTGACTATGCCTAGACTCGGTTTGCGCCCATACAGCTTCTCAAGGCTTGATTGCCCGCGTGGCGATGAACGGCGGCATATAGTTTGTGAGCAGGTCGTTTTCCTCTTCGCCGTAACCGTCCTCGAAGAAACCGGTGAGCAAGAAACCGGCGTCGAGCTGTCCACCAATCTGATCCTCCAGGGTGTGGCTGAATTCGAGAGGCGTTCCTGCTTCGATATACCGTTGCTTTTCCTCGGCGGGCAGACTGGTCAAATCGGAGTAAGGGAGCGCGTACTTGACCTGGAGGATGCCGGCGCGGTCGGCAAGATTGTAATCAAAGAGATAAATGGCCGGATTCGAGAAACCGGCCAGCAGCGCACCCCCACGACGCAAGACGCGGAACGCCTCTACCCACACCGGTCGGACATCGGGGATGAAGCAGTTGGAGACAGGATGGACGATGAGATCAAAGCTCTGAGCGGGGAACACGGAAAGATCAGCCATATCGCCTTCAACTGTAGTGATGGAGAGCGCATACTGCTCGGCGATGAACCGATCCTGCTCCAACTGTTTGGGCGAGTTATCCAGGACAGTTACCCTTGCTCCAGTCGCAGCCAGGATCGGGCCTTGCTGCCCTCCGCCCGAAGCCAGGCAGAGGACGTCGATGCCCTCCAGATCAGGGAACCACGCCCTCGGAACCGGCTTTGAGGGCGTCAAAAGAATTTCCCACTCTCCTCGCCTTGCAGCGGCGATCACCGCCTCGCTGACCGGAACGGTCCACTTGTTTCCACGCTCAACTTCTTTGTTCCATGCGATACGGTTGTACTCTCGAATGTTCATATCTATTATCCAGTCCTCTCTCTTGCCTTCCACACCGCGGTCAAAATATCGCTAAACATCATCTTTCTTCCTCCACTCGGGTAAAGTCTACCTTTCCAACCAAAATACCATTGAGGTGAAACTGTCGTAGCGTTGTTCCGTCCAAGACGACGTAAAAGCAGGCTTTCTCACCTCCGTTCAGCTCGTCCCATTGGCGGCAAACTTTGTCGCCTTCAGCCCACCATTTCCCAGTGTCCACAAGCTCCCCCGACTCTCTTGCTGTGAAGGTCATTGTGCCGTCTGGAGCATAGGATGCGATGTACTGTCCTTCAGGCCCGTCCCAATGCCTTATGGTGAATTCTCCCCAGGTCTCGTGCAGATTATCAGCCGTGACCTGAATGCCCTGCGCGGCTTCAAGAAGAGGGGCATCGCCGATGTCCGTCTCACCGGCCGCGTCCAGGATAAGCCACAAGAGCGGGCCGATCTCTCTATCTCCAATATCTACGCTCCCGCTGTCGGTGTCCACCCGGTGGACGATCACCAGGTTGCGGTAAGGAAGCACAATGACTCTGTGACCACGATAACCACTCGCGTAAAAGCTGTGCTCTTTTACCTGGACGTTGGGAAACAGCCCACCCTTGACGCCTGTCCACCACATATAGCCATAGCCACTGTCAGGGCCGATTACGGAGTGAGAGGCCGTGCTTTCCCGTACCCAATCCGCCGGGATGATCTGCTGGTCTTGCCAGCGGCCTTTACGCAGGAACAAGAGACCGAAACGGGCCAGGTCGCGCGTGCTCATGCGGAAGGGATAGGCAGGATGGATCGAATCCGGGCCGGTCTCGTACTGGCAGTCATCAACCTCGAAATCCTCCATCTGCAAGGGCTGAGCGATGCGCCGGTCGAACTCTTTGAATATCTTTGTGCCGGTCTCTTGTTCAAAGATCGTGCCCAGGGCGTTGAAATCCCAGTTGTTATAGTACCAGAACGTGCCGGGTGCGTGACTGTACCGTTCTGGACGATTGGCCTTCATGCTTGCAGATTCAAACAACGCTGGGTGATAGATGCCTGATCGGGCCTTGATGAGATCACCCACGGTAGCCTGCTTCTCTGCTGGCGTCAGAGAAGGTTCGTTGTCATCAATGCCCAGCTCCTCCATCGTATTTGACAGGTCAATGTGACCCTCGTCCACGTGGATGCCGATCAGTGCGCTGAGCAAGCTCTTGCGCATCGAGTGACACTTGTATTTCCGCGTGATATCGCCCCAGGCATCCACTACGATGCCGTCATCCACGATCATCACTGCCGCCGA
>QNCB01000388.1 GCA_003644335.1 Planctomycetota bacterium
CCTAACGGTTAGCATCACCCGCCGCGCCGGCCCATGCAGAACCCCTTCCGCTGCGAGGTACGTTACTTTGCTCGGAGCCACTGTTTTCGAGCGCCGATAGGCGCGGTCGGGTGCGCTGTGGGTCAGTGGGGCGGTCACCCGCCCCACTGCCACTACAGAACCGAACGTGATAGTTTCCCATCATTCGGCTCCTCAATGCGTGGGTCCTTGTCAATGACACCGTTTGCCGTGTATCTGATCGTGACAGTGGACGTGGAGCAGAGCCAGGTTGCTGTACCGGTTGTTACTCCGGTCGCCATCCCAGTGGTGAACCTCCATTGCATCCTCTGTCGTGAAGTATAGCCCGCAGTTCATACATTGGCCGCCTTGTCGTTTCAACAGCTTCACTACTCGGTCGGATTTCGTCGGGTCTCTCCCTAGCCGTTTTACCCAGTACACCCAATCTCCGTCGTAGGGGCTTTTGTCGCCCCTCACCTTCACGTGCCGGACGATGGGTCTCTCCACGTAGCCAATCATCGTGTGGCTGCCGTCACTGAAGCTCATCCGGCTCGCGCCTCTCCGCCAGTAGCGGCGAAGGCACCAGCCCGCTTTCTTGTTTGGATGACGTCGCTGTGCCCATCGCGCCAGTTTGTGCATCATTTGGTAGTCCATCGTGCTGAATGTGCGTTTGGCGGCGCACGTCCTGTAGTACCGTGTCCATCCTCGAATGATAGGGTTGAGCGCCCCGATGAGCGCTTTCTGTGGCGCTCCTCGGTATTGCCGTATCACCGCCCCTACCTTTTCGTGATGTCGCTTGACCGCCTCCTTGCTTGGTCGGATGAGCGTCTTGTATCCGGCCTGTCCTCGATAGGTGCTCGTGCGATGTTTCCCAACGTGGTACTGTCGCACGTTGAAGCCCAGAAAGTCAAAGCCTACGTTCCCTTCGTGCTCGTTCAGGGTATGTGTGATTCGAGTTTTGCTTGGCTTCAGTCGCAACCCCATCTCGGCCAGCCATTCCTCCGCCACCACTTTCAACTCGATGAGTGTCTCCAGGTCTGCACACAGTATGACGAGATCGTCGGCATAACGCACCACGATTGCCCTGTGCTTCCTGGGTGCGATTCGGGTAATTGCTCCCTCGAACCCGTGTAACGCGACGTTACACAACAAGGGGGAGATTACTCCACCCTGCGGTGTACCGGCTTCCGGAAATATCATCTCGCCCTCGTCCAGTATCCCCGCTTTCAGCCATCCTCTTATCAACCGCATTATCGGCCGTATCGAGTTCAGCTTCCTCAGCAAGGCCTCGTGCGATATGCGATCGAAGCATTGCTCAATGTCTGTGTCCAAGACGTATTTCGGCTTGAGACATATTGCGTTGAAGATCGCTTCTATCGCATCGTGGGCCGAGCGTCCAGGCCGAAACCCATACGAGTTCGGCTCGAACTTGGCTTCCCATTCCGGTTCTAACGCCAGTTTGACCAGGGCCTGCATCGCTCTATCTGCCATCACAGGTATCCCTAGTCCGCGCTTTCCCTTCCTTCCCGGCTTGGGGATATATACCCTCCGTATCGGTGCTACTTTCCAGTCTCTCAGGTCACGCATTTTCTTGGCAAGTTTCAAGCGTTGTCGAGGTGTCAACGATGCTACTCCGTCCACCCCCGCTGTACGCTTGCCTCGATTCTCCTGCGTCACCTGTCGCACTGCTAAGCAGCGTCCCGACCAGGAGTGAAGCAGCAGCCGTTGTAAGTTCCGGGCACGCTTCCAATCACCTCGGCGCTCGGCTCGATAGATGCGCTGTTGGAGTCGGCGCACGTTTTTCTGGATTTTCTTCCAGGGTATCGTACGCCAATCTTCAGTACGTTGCCTTCTCAGCCTTCTTCTCGCTTTTCTAGCCACGTCTGCCCAAGACCTAAACTCCGCTGGCCCCTCTACCTTCCCACACACCGGGCTCACGTCAGCCTGTCCCAGGCATTACCCTGGGCCTTTGCTTCTTGAGCCATCCCTCCCGTCAAGGCTTACGGCCTGGCCGCCTCCTCATCCCTGGTTCACCCTGCGGGGTGAGAGCCGTTGACGGGTTACTCCGTTCCGTGCGTCCATTTTCCGTGACCTTAGGTCGGCACTGTACGCCGCGTCCCTCGTATCGGGTGATTACCACGTATCCGCATACTACGTGGCCGAGTGGAGACGTTTCCCTTTTGGGCCTGCGTCTGTTTGCTTGTCTGCAAACCTCAGCCGTTTCGCAGGTTCTAACTGACGACGCTTGCGTGCCTTCGTCGAATATCCTGACCATAGCCACCCGTTCGAGGCGTCACCGCTTTCGGCTAGCAGTTTATCCCCTGTCACCCCTTGCACTCCGACGTTTGATAGCCATTCTCCCGCCGTAGGGTAGCACTCTCTCCCCACCACCTGGGGGGTAGGAGTTGACGAGCAACTTTGCTCGTCGCACCTACTTGGACACACAGTTGTACAAGGTGCTTCAAACTAACTGCGAACCTTGCCCACCCATCCCCCGCACGCCAGGCGACCCTCGTCGCATTGTGCGGTTTCGGGTGAACGGATCGCAGATGCAGGGTTAGCCAGCACTTTTCGCTACAATGGCTCATTTACCCGCATCAGTACTCGATGAGCCACCAAAGTTATCCACCGGGAAGGCTCCCGCTTCTGCCCAAAATCCCA
>QNCB01000389.1 GCA_003644335.1 Planctomycetota bacterium
ATCAACATGGCTGCCCAGCCTCCACTCCGCGAGCAGGAACGAGAGAACTACGAGTTCTTCCTGACCCTGCAGGAATACGACCGGGCCGAGCTGAACCTCGCCACCGTCAAGGGCAGCCAACTTTGTCAGCCTTTATTTGAATATTCCGGCGCCTGCGCCGGCTGCGGCGAGACAGCCTATGTCAAACTGCTAAGCCAACTCTTCGGCGACCGAATGATTATCGGCAACGCCACGGGCTGTTCGAGCATCTATGGCGGCAACTTGCCCACCACGCCATACTGCAAAAACGACGACGGCAGAGGCCCAGCCTGGAACAATTCACTCTTCGAAGACAATGCCGAGTTCAGCTTTGGCCTGCGACTGACGCAAGACAAACGCATGGAATACGCACGCGAGCTGACCCTGGCCTGCAAGGATATTCTCGGCGCCGAGCTGGCAGAAGCCATCGTTGCCAATGCCGATTTGCCAGACGAGCCAGCTATCTTCGCCCAGCGAGATCGCATCAAAGAGGCTAAGGGAAAACTGGCGGGCCACAAAGACACCAAAGCCATCCAGCTAGCCAGCGTCATCGACGCCCTGGTTCACAAAAGCGTCTGGGCGATGGGCGGCGACGGGTGGGCGTATGACATAGGCTATGGCGGGCTTGACCATGTGCTTGCCTCGACGCGAGATATGAACGTTATCGTCATGGACACGATGGTCTATTCCAACACCGGCGGGCAGTGCTCCAAAGCTACGCCTCGCGGTGCGGTCGCCAAGTTCGCAGCAGCCGGCAAGCCCGCTCCCAAAAAAGACCTCGGCATGATAGCTATGACGTATGGCAATATCTACGTCGCCCAGATAGCGATGGGTGCCAACGAAGCCCAGGCTGTCAAAGCCTTCGTCGAGGCTGACAGCTATCCGGGCTGCTCGCTGGTTATCTGCTACGCACACTGCATCGCCCACGGCATCAACATGACCACGGGCCTGGATCAGCAAGCCGCTGCGGTCAAGTCAGGATTTTGGCCTTTGTATCGGTTCGACCCGCGACTGGAACAGCAGGGCAAGAACCCGCTGCAGCTGGACAGCAAAGAGCCTAGCATCTCGTTTGAGGAATTCGCCTACAACGAGAACCGCTGGGGGATGCTGGCCAAGTCCAACCCCGCCCACGCCAAGGTTCTGCTGGAACAGGCAACCGGCGACACGATGAACCGGTGGCACCTCTACCAGCAGATGGCTCAGATGCAGTACGACAAGTAAGTGGTCAGTAATCAATCATGAAAAAGACGTCTACACATCTCCTGGGCAATAAGCGGGATGAATTGAAACATATTGCTTCAGTCATCCGCAGCCAGTGCGATGACGTGGAGATGGTAATTTTTTTTGGGGTCTTATGCCAGGGGTGATTATAAAGAGTAAGAGTATAACAAGACAAAGAACTGGATGAAGAGTCCAAACAGAGAAACGGTGCCAGGGTTAGATTCGCTCCCCAATATTGGTAAAGTGATGCGCCAGGTGTTCGGGTTTCATCAATTCCGGCCAAACCAGGAAGAGATTGTCCGGGCTTTGATCGGCCAGCGGGACGTCTTTGCGGTTATGCCTACCGGCGGTGGAAAGTCGTTGTGCTACCAACTGCCCGCCTGCCTGCTGAGCGGCACATGCGTTGTTATCAGTCCGCTGATTTCGCTGATGAAGGACCAGGTCGACGCCGCCGGCGAAAATGGCCTGCGGGCGGAATATCTCAACAGCTCTCTGGGGCACTCTCAGCAGGCCGGCGTGTTGGACGCCTTGGCTGTCGGCGAGCTGGACCTCCTCTATGTCGCTCCAGAGCGTTTTGTCAGGGGCGATTTTCTCTCCGCGCTCAAGGCGACGCGTGTGTGTCTCTTTGCTATCGACGAGGCGCACTGCATATCTCAGTGGGGACACGATTTTCGGCCAGACTATCTGAGTCTCTCAAAAATCGTTCCGGAATTCAGCGGCGTGAGTGTTGCCGCCTTCACTGCTACAGCGACCCACAAAGTACAGCAGGATATCATCGCCCGCCTGGGCCTGCGGAAACCATTGACCATCAGGGCGAGTTTCGACAGGCCTAATCTGTTCCTGCAGGTCGAGCCAAAGGATGACCTGAACACGCAGATTTTCGGCTTTCTCCGCAAGCACCCGAGCGAGTCCGGGATAATCTATCGCACGACGCGCAACGACGTGGAAGCCACGGCTGAGTTTCTCGCCCGCAAAGGTGTGCTAGTTCGCCCCTATCACGCCGGTATGCCCGACCAGGACCGCAAGGCTAATCAGGACGCCTTTAACCGAGATGAAATAAATGTCATCGTCGCCACCATCGCTTTCGGTATGGGGATAGACAAATCCAACGTCCGCTTTGTGCTGCACGGAGACTTACCAAAAAACATGGAGGGATATTATCAGGAGATAGGCCGGGCAGGGCGCGACGGCGAGCCTGCACACTGCCTGCTGTACTTCAGCTATGGAGATACCTCGACGATTCGTTATTTCATACGCCAGATGGAAAACGAATCGCAGCGGGCCGACGCCCAGCGGAAACTGGCCGAAATCGCGAATTACGCAGGCTCGAGCAAATGTCGTCGCCGGCAGATTCTGGCTTATTTTGGCGAGACATACGACAAGGCGAATTGCGGCACCTGTGATATATGCGCCG
>QNCB01000029.1 GCA_003644335.1 Planctomycetota bacterium
GAAACAAAAACTACCGAAAGACGCGAAAATAATTTTTTGAGAGAGAAAAAGAATGGATTCCCCAGCACTTATTTGCGAGGCCCCATTGTATTGTCAATGGTGTTTTAATTCTTCGCAAATAAGTGCTGGGGAATGACAAAGAGAAAAAACATGGGCAAGATGCCCACGCTACGGTTGTGCTACAAAACGAACTTTTCGCGATTTTCGCGTGTTTCGTAGTTTCTGTTTTTGCTTTTACTGATAACTGACAACTAACAACTGATAACTATTTTTTTAGGAGAAAGTAAGATGAGCTTTGACGTATTGGCTGTGAACTATCTGGAGATCCTCGTTCTGGGCGGACAGACGATCGGTTTTATTCTTTGGGGCCTGAGCTTCGTTACCGTTGCGTTGGCTATCCGATTTTTCCTGCACATTCGTCGGCTGAACATTCTGCCCGAGCCGGCCAAGGAGGAAATCAGCGAGCTGTTCTCGGGCAAGCAGTATCGCGAAGCTATCGACCTGACGGCTGAGCAGGGCGACTTCCTGAGCTACCTTATTCATGCCTCGCTGACCGAAGCTCCGCATGGCTATCCCGCTATGGAACGGGCGATGGAAGAAGCTGCGGAAGAACGGACGACCAAAATGCTTCGCTCGATCGAATGGCTGAACCTCATCGGCAACATCGGGCCTATGCTAGGCCTGCTCGGTACGGTCTGGGGCATGATCGGCGCGTTCTTCAAAATCGTCGAGGCAGGCTCGCCCGAGCCAGCCAAGCTCGCAGGCGACATCGGCGTGGCGTTGGTTACCACGTTGCTTGGCCTGGCTGTATCGATACCAGCTATCAGCGCCTACGCGATTTTGCGTAACCGTATCGACGCACTGACCAGCGAAGCTGTGATGGTTTCGCAGGAACTGATATCAACTTTCAGGCCCGTCGCCAAGCGATAAACGGGCTAGATGTTGGAGCAGAAAAATGTAGCCTAGCCGCCCCCGGCTGGGAAGTTTGCTGGAGTAGACACATGGCTAGAAAAAAACGCCACGTCGGCGCGGACATGGAGATAAATCTCACGCCGATGATCGACTGTACTTTTCAGTTGATCATCTTCTTCATTCTCACTGCGCAGATGGCAAGTCAAGACATAGCCAAGCTCGTCGTCCACAAGCCATTCGATTCGATGGCCCTGTCGGCGGAGACCAAACAGGGCATGGAAGTCAACAAGCCCAACCAGGTTACGGTAAATGTGGTAAACGAGTATGGCGACCAAAAAGAAGGCCGAGACCCCGGCAGAAGTGGCCAGCCCATCTGCTACAAAATCGGCACGAAAACCATCGAGATAGGCGACATCGAAACGCTGGTGGATGTGTTCAAACAACTCAAAGGCAACGCGGAACAGGCAGGCTATAAGCCCGGCGACTTCTTCCTGGAAATCCGAGCGGACAAGGATATCGAATTCGGCGGCGTCGAACCAATAATGCTCGCAGCCTCCGAAGCGGGAATATCCAGAATGAATATCACCGCGATCGTCGATGAGAAAATGAAAATAAGCAAGTGAATGAATGGTTGACTGGGTGACTGGTTGACTGGGTGACTGGTTGACTATTTTCAAGAAAGGTTCGGTCATGCCGGATTTGGATAATTTTACGATTGAAGGCAATAGCGGCGGCGAAACTCATTATGTTTCGCAGCGGAAGCAGCGGGCTGAGCCTCCTGCCAAGCTCCAGCCTCCGTTGACGCCTATGATCGACGTTACGTTTCAGCTGCTGTTGTACTTTCTGCTGACCTCGACCTTCCGCGAGGACGAAGGGCTGATACCAGGCTCGCTCCCAGCGGAGGGCAGCGTGGCGATGAAACAGGTTACCCCCCTGAAACCTATTCGGATAATGCTCGTCCCCAACAGCGGCGACGGCGGTTATAACGAAAAAGCGATGTACGACGTGGACAACCTTCAGCCCGTCGACAGCCCGGAGGCACTATACAAAATTCTCCTGCGCCGAAAGAAAGCAGTGCGGTCGGACGAAGTGCCAGTCGTCATACACGCCCCAGCGGAGGTGCGATGGAAATTCGTAACCGAAGCCTTCAACGCAGCAGTACACGCGAAATTCAAAAACATAGGCTTCGCGCCAACGGGGTAAAAAAGTTGTCAGTAATCAGCCTGCAGTAATCAGTAAAAGCAAAAAGAACAAAAAACTATCCCGATATATCGGGACGAAAGAACGCGAAAATAAAGAGCGGATTGCGCCATGACGAACTTGAAGAATTTGACGTTTTTGTTTGTAGCGGTGTTCGGGGTTGTTGCGGTTTTCTCCCCTCAGGCTCGCAGCGACAGTGCCTATCAGCGGATGGATCGCGAGACCATGACCCTGACGCTGCGGAAGATGCAGATGAGCGCACTGCTCGAAGCCTTCGCGGAGGAGACGGGCGACAACTCGCTGAAGGTTCAGGCGTTGATGACCCAGGCAGCCTCAGCTGGGGAGGAACAGCGGGACAAAATTCTCGCCCGGGCAGCGGAGCTGGTCAAAGGGGAAATCAAACGTCTAAAAAGCGACATCCGTCAGCACGAAGAAAACGAGGGCGAGAAGTTCGAGGACGCTGTGGTGAAGTATTTCCAGGCCCGGATGCTCTACATCAACCTCCTGGTTCCCAGCCGAACCAAGCCTTATGTAGATAGGCTGACCTATCTGCTGGGCGGCGAGGAAGACCGCAGAGGCCTGGGGAAGCTGGCTTCCGAGGGCACGAGCAGAGCCAAAAAAATGCAAAGGGTTCTGGAGAAAATCCTGGGCGATTCCCGCGAGCCTACCATGGTGATGAGGCAGGTCTACCTCGTGCCGGAGCTGGAAAACATCCAGAAAAAACTGGACTACTGGGGCGCGTATATTCGCTACTACGACGCGATATCCCAGGGGCGACACATCCCGGACGAGGACAATCCAGGCCAGGTCAAACTCAACCGCAAACGGATTAAGCTGTTGAAAGACGCCCAGAAAACAATCACCGCCTTCGCGTCGGATCCAGAGCTGCCAGACATCCATCCAAACGCCCGCCTGCTGCTGGGCCAATGTCAGCGCGAGCTGGAGAAGTTCGCCCAGGCCCAGAAATCTTTTGCCAGCGTTATAGGGCAAGGTGGGCAAGATGAGCTGTTCGTCGAAGCGTCGTTCGCAGCTGTGCGGAACCTTATAGAGTGGGGCGCCAGGCTCATCCGCCAGGGCGACCTGCAAGCAGGCCAGGCCAAGATGAACCAGGCCCAGGCCCTTACCAAAAAGTTTCTCGCCCAGGCCCGGGCCAGGCAGCTGCAAAGCCAACTAGCCGCGGACGTCAAGAAAATGGTGCTGGACTATTACCTGCATCAGCAGTGGGCAGAAGCTCTGCGAACCGCCCGCAAGGAATCCCAAGCCAAGGCTCAGGACAAAGCTGTTCAGCGGGTTTTCAAGGATTTTCTCGCCAAGCATAAAGACCCCGCCGTGCGCGTAGCGGTGGGCGAACTGTTCCGCAAAAAGTTCCGCGGCACGAAAGACTTCTCCAAGCTCGACCCCGCCATCGTGCTGCTACTGGGCGATTTGGAATTGGCCCAGGCCAAGAAGCTCCACGCCCTTTCCGGCGATGCAGCCCCGGCTGGGAAGCTGAAAGACGCTATCCAAAAACACTGCGACCAGGCAGAGAAAATGTACCGGAGCATCGTTGCCCGCAGAAAGAATCCGGGCATAGATACACTCGTCCCCGACGCAATGTGGGGCCTGGGCGAGGTGTACGTTATTCAGCGGGACAATTTCAAGTCAGCCCAGACGTTCCGCGAGCTGGTCAAGCTATACCCCAAACATCCGCGGGCATACCTCGCTGCGATAAACGCGGTGAAGATCACCAACGAACTCATCAACATGCTCGAGCAGCAAGGCCAGGCTGTACCCCGCAAACGCCTGGAAGAATACGCCGCTTCGCTCCGCGTAATGCTAAAAACCTGGGGCGACAAACCACAAGCTGTGCAGTATCACTTCGACCTGGGCTACACCGCTGGGCGGCTGGCAGAGGGTGCTGCTTCGGACGAAAAATACAAAGCTCTGCTGGCCGAGGCCATCGCCAATTACGACAAGGTGCCCGCGGACAACGACCTCTCGCGATGGGCCCAGGCTGAGGCTCTCGATTTACATTTCAAGATGTTGACCTCCGCCCCCAAGCCTGACAAGGCCCAGGCTGCGTCGCTTATGAACAAGCTCAACAAATACGGAGCTGACATTCACGGGCCCTGGCAGCGGACGACGGACAAAGAAAAGAAAATGGACTGGGGCAACTGGGGCTCGCGGTGCGAGTTCAACGCCCAGGTCTTGGCCAACGAGGTACTGGGCCAGCGAGACTCAGCCTTGGAAGCCATCGAAAAAATTCCCGCCCGCTGGCCTGGCACAGCTGTGCTTGAGGACGCCCAGGAATATGCAATCCGCCAGCGAGTTCAGCGGGGCGACGTGGACGAAGCTATCGAGCAGCTCAAGGCGTTCGAAAAGCAGTATGGCCCGCAAAAAGCCGAAGGGCTGATGGAACTGGTTGTGCGGAAAATTCGCCAGGCCATCCGCCAACGATTGGCCTCGGGCGACAAGCCAGCTGAGCTTGTCCGGTATCGTCAAGCCTATCTGAAATTTGCCCAGAGCATTTACAAAACCCGTTCGAGCAAATCTGATCAGGGTCAAAAAAATCAGATTACCGCCATGCTGGCTGACGCTTTGGTGCAGAGCGACACCGCGCCAAACGCAACCCGCGCGCTGAAACTGTACCAGCAACTCCGCAAGGACGACCAGGCCCAAAGGCAGCGTGAGGTTCAGAAAATTACGTCGAAAATCGAGCAGAAGCTCCAAGCCCTCAGCCAGGCCAAGCGAAGCGTTGCCTCGGCCCGGGCTGCCAACGCGGAACTGTATGAGACGCTAAAAGCCCTGGAAATGAAGGACTGGCGGGGTTCGAGCCTGGCTTCTGTGAAGTATGCGATTCGCAAAATGGAGCGGGGCGTGAAGGACGGGCAACAAACTCCCGAGCAAAGTCAAGCTAACGTCCAGGCTGTGTTCAAGGCCATCGCCCGGGCGTACAAAGCCATGGGCAAATCGCTCAAGAGCAAGACCAGCGTCAATGCCAGCATCATCCTGGGCCTGGCCCGGTGTTACAAAAAACTCGGGCTGTACAACAAAGCTCTGGAGCAATATCACACACTGGCGGCGGGCCTGACACCGCAGATCGGCCATGATATGTACTGGCAAAGCCAGTTGGAACTTTGTCAGTGCATCCTCGCTGCCCACAAAAAAGATGTCGGCGAGATAAATCGTCTGGTGGTTCTGATAGGCCAACTGCGAAACATCGACGAGAACCTCGGCGGGCGACAATACATCGGCCGATTTGGCCGAGTCGAGACCGACGCCAAGGCGATTATCGAGAAGAACAAATAGTAGAACATTCTCGCCAGACACGTAGCATAGGCGTCTTGCCCATGTTTTTTCTGTTTTTTTGTTAGTCCCACCAAAGCATAACCGGAGCCATATATGTTTTACTCTTCAGGCTTTGGTTGGGGAGCCGGGGGTGGGGCCGGAGTTGGAGCCACCTGGCGGTCAGCCCTTCGTCTTGGAAGTATTCGCGTAACCCGCACGCCGAGCATGTCGTCTGTAACCACAAGCTGTCCGATGGCAAAGCGGATACCCTTGAGATACAAATCCAGCGGGTCGCCAACGCGCTTCTCCAAGGTGATAATCGACCCCGGGCCTAGCTGCAGCAAGTCCCGCACCTCCATATCAACGTCGCCCAGACGAACTTCCACAGGCATGGATGTTCGCAGGAGGATATTTATCTGCCCAGCCTGGGCCTCCTGGGCTGCCTGACCCTGGGGCAACTGGACGTCCTTGGTCTCGACGGTTTCAGCTCCGCCATCAGCTGCGGCGCCAGCCTTGCCAGCCGCTTTGAGTATCTCCTCAGCTCCGGGACTTTCCTGAGATTCCGCATTCGTTTCTTCAGCCATGTTATCCGCACCTTCCTGGTTGGTTGACTAGTTGATTGGTCGATTGGTTGACTGGTAAAAAAAATACAAACAAAAAAACCGCACAATAACCAGTCAACCAGTCAACCAGTTAACCAATCAACCAATCAACTAAATATCATCACCCATCGTCTGTATCTGCACGCCATATCGGCCTGTGTTTTGCACTGGCAGGCCTTTCATAATTTTCTTGCCCGAAATTATCACGTCGATCGGTTCGCCCACTCGCAAGCCCAGCATCAACACGTCTCCCTGCGAGAGCAACGCGATGTCCTGCAGCATTAGGTCAACCTCGTCCAGCCGGGCTTTGACGGACACGGTAACCCGCTCGATATGCTCCCGCATATCGGCCTGAGTCTCAGCCGGGGCGAGTGGCTCGGGCCTGGCCAGCCCGGCAATCGGCTCGACAACGTCGGAGAAGACAACCAGGGCAAAGGACAACTCAGCCTCCGGATTTACAGGCTGAAACGTCAGCCTGCAAAACTCGACGACTTCTTCGTCTATCTCCACCTCGACAGGCAGCGACTCGACGGATGGTCGCAACTCCATAGCCGGGCCTGCGGACTCTTGACTGGCTCCGTCGATCGCAGCCAACACCTTGGTCGAGATATCCACCAACAAGTCAGACTCCAGGCTACTTAAACTCCTGGGCTGATTGATACTGTCATCCACAATCCCGCCCAGCAGTTGGGTTATCCAGGCCAGGGCCGTCGGCGAGGGCAGTTCCAGCCAGGCTACGACCCGCTCCGCGACGGTTATGGGTATGCGAAAACACGGGCTGGCAGCGTCCTGCCGTTGAGCATATTCTTCGGCGAGGGCGAGAAACTTT
Organism: Planctomycetota bacterium; assembly: GCA_003644335.1. The sequence goes on from QNCB01000029.1 coordinate 6,811, forward strand.
ATCTCCGTAGCCGGGCCTAGCAACTTTTTCAACGAGGCCGTCATCATACGCGCAGCAAGTTGGCCAAACTCGTCGAGTCGCTCAAGATGTTCCGGCGTGAAACGGTGAGGCTGCAGGAAATCATAGTCCCGCACATCCGGATTCTCTTCCACATCCGGGCAGGCGCCCACGATACCTCGCAGCAATTCTCGCAACATGTCGTCATTTTGTTGGGCAGCAGCCATCTATGCCTTTCGCGTCACAACCACTCCATAACAGAGTGCAAGTCCTGTATCCTGACTTCTCAGAATATCTTACTGGACAGCGTAGTCTTTGAAAAGAACATGATTGACCCTGGGCCTCTGGTTAGGCCAAAGTTTCTGGTTCAACGTGTCGGAAATTTCCCGCTGGATTCGGATCATGTTCTTTCGCCCAGCGACCTGTTCCAGCGTGTGACCCGCCATGTATGTCATTATCCAGTCCTTCAGCTCGACCTTCTTGTCGTCCAGCCTCGTGATAACGTCAGCTTCGTCCTCTTTGGGAATCGCCAGGACGACCGTTACCTTGATGTAACGGTTCTGCCGCACCACGTCAAGATTTACTGTCAAGGGATCGAATTCATAATAGACGAAATCCTTGCCGATACGCGCATCGCCAATGGCCTCAGCCTCGCCCGCAATGTCATCCTGGGCTTCCTGTTCACCAGGCTGGGGCAAGGGTACCGCCGTCGCCGAGCCGCTCGATATAATAGCCGCTGCCACGCCGCCACCGGCACTAAAAGCCGTTACCAACAGCGCGATAAGCACCCAGGCCAACAACGACGACGTGTCGAGCCTGGAGCTTTTTTCTTTCTTGTCGCCCTCGCCTGGAGCATCCTTACCGGACTGCTCCTCAGCCGACTCTTGAGCTTCGTTCTCGTTTGTTACTTCATTTTCATCCACCATCATGTGCTCCCATTACTACAATGCCTGTTTCGGTTCCATCGGGGATATTGCCATACCGCCTGCCCGCTCCCCACGCGTGCAACGACCATTTGGTTTTAGTGCCGCGTAATTTTTTGCGTAAATAGTTTGCCACCACCTCCGCCCGCCTGGCTGAGGTTATCCAACCCTTCTGCGAAGCTGACGCCTTGGGCGCCAGGCCTATCACATACACGTCCGTGCTGCCCGGCGGCAGGTTGTCTCGCAGCGACACCGCCAACGAATCCAGGTACGCCCTAGCCGAGCTTGTCAACCTGGCCCCGCCTGCTGCAAAACGTATCGGCGTTGCGATAACGCGGATCGTCTTTAGACCAAGGTCGCTTGACGTGCTGTCCATATTTTTTTTGAGCGACTGAAAGGCCCGTTGAATCTGCTCTTCCTCAGCGTCGATAATATCAGGCTTGTCCTGCTGCTTTGGCCTGTCGTCAGGCTCGCTTGCGTGACGCTTTATCAAAAAACTCCGCGAGCCCATGGTTTTTATGCCGTATAGCCAGCGCGGAATACCCATGCCCTGGATAGCCTTCTTAAACGAACCCTGCCCGATCGCGAAAAGCTCTGGGCTTTGCTCGTGAGCAAAGGACTGCAGCAGCACAAAAAACGCCAGCAGCAACGTAACCATATCGGTAAACGATACAATCCACGCCGGTATTCCCTCTGGCGGGTCTCCAGTTGGTTTCTTCTTACTCATTCGTCTATTCGCGCGTTAAGCATCGTGATTTCCAAAAAAGGTGAGCCTGCGAATTTGTCTGCCTTGGCGTCGCACCGCTGGGCCAAGCTGAAGCGAGACTGGGCGACCCCCCTGCTCTGTACGAAAAATCGCATGATAGCCCATGACCTTCGCAAGCCCAGGTCTCGCTGGGCCAGGCCATGACTTTCAGCTATGACGACTCGGCAGGGAACCATAGCCATGTACTTCGCGAAAGATTCCAAAAACTTCCGCCCGTCTCGTGTAATACTCACGCCGTTAGCCCAGAATATTTTCTCCGCAGGCAGGTAAAAAATCGTCCTGTCCTTATCGATATCCAAATCGAACATCTCAATAGCAGGCCGCACCGAATCTTTCCGCGGAAACTCCGTCGGTATAATACTGCCATCGTTCGGGTCGTCCGGCAGCTCCCTCGACGAGTGAAACGAGTCCCGTTTTTCCGATCGATTATGGCGTATCCAGTCATAGCTCATAGTTTGAAACGCACCGACAAGCTCTGCGAACTTTTGCTCCTCGAACGACGAGAAACTCAACAACAACACGAAGAAGCACAGCAACAGCGTCATGCAGTCACTAAAAGTAACGATCCAGCTCTGGTCCGGCCCGCCTTCTTCTACCTGATTATTCTTTTCTATAGCCATGTTGTCAGTTGTCAGTTGTCAGTTGTCAGTTGTCAGTTGTCAGTTGTC
>QNCB01000390.1 GCA_003644335.1 Planctomycetota bacterium
CATCAATGCCCAGTTCATCCCATGGAATCAGCACTTCATATGTGGTTGTTCCAACAGGTTGGTCATAACTCGGCTTGACGCGAACAACGGACATATCAACATCAGCCACACCACCGGCTGGTTTGTTATTGGTAGCCCGGCGGCGATAACATTGCTCTTCGCGTTTCTCAACGTCCGGCGAGTCGCTGGCGCCTTTGTTTTTGGGGTTCAATCCCAGCGTGAATACGTGATAATCCACAAAGCTAAGATGCTCATAATCCGGGGCAATAGCCAGGTCGATACTGTCGCATCGCCACATCTCCGAGCCGTTGTATATCTGATGATGGATGTCGTCATCAACCACAGCGGCAAAGAGCAGACCTTTATCGCACCAGGCGATTTTGAATGTCGGGCTATGGTCAGAAGGACCTCTCCATATCCCACTGAGTCCTATATTGCGGAGGCGCAGATCCGGGAATACCGGCACATCTTTCCACTCGTCGAGATTGCCGTCGATGGTTACATCCTTCAGCTTCGGCGCGCCGCGAAGTGCCATACCGAAAACGGGTATTTCGTCATAAGTCCTGCCATCATTCAGTTCGGCCTGGAACGCGAAGAAGTAGCCACAGACATGATAACCAGCAATAAATCCGGTCTCAGCATCATGGTGGGGATCAAACGGCAGTTCAGGGTCGCTGCTGACCACCTTGAAATCAACTTCTGTGCTTGCACCCGGTGCCAATTCAAAGCGGTCGCTCTTGACCGGCACGAGTTTCCAGGATTCCGGCAATGGCTTTTTGTATCTGAAAGGGAGACCTTTTGCCCCTTTGTTCAGCGTTTCGTTAAACTTGCCTTTTAGCGTGCCTTTCATTTTCTTGTCGGTGTTATTGGTCAGGCGAACACATATCTTCGATGAGTCCAAGCTGTCAAGCTTGGGCAGCACTTGCATCGTCAGTGCGGTTGGAACCTGAGACGGCAGCATCGGCTGAGGCCACACGGAGCCGGTATATTCCTTGTAATCCGCAATCTTCGAGAGCTTGCCGAGAACATAAATCGGCGCCTGACCAACAATCAGGTCAAGCTTGCCGTCTTTTTCTTTCGCTTCAATGACATTGCCATAGATATCCTGCACCTGCGTAACTTCACCGGCGGGCAATTGCACGCTCCAGCGAGGATGCAGTGACCAGATAACCGTTACTGTGTTCCCATCGCTATCAAACTGCATCGCCCATAACTGAGAGTTGCTTGGCGTTAGCCGTTTGATGAACTTAGGATGCGGCAGAAGCTTTGTCATCGCCGCATGAGCACAGACGCCCGGACGAATATGCGTCGGGCTGTGGCGCATCATGCTAAAGTGCGAGTCACCTGTATCGAACCAGTTGACCCAGGTAAACCCTGCGGCAATCTGCGTGAGCAGAAGTCGCGGCAGATAAATCGCCTGAGTAACTTCATCGACACTCGTCAGATAAACGGATGGGTCATCATAACTGGGCACATCGCCCGGCTCGGTGCAAAAGACTCCCTGCTCATCAATCCAGGTGGGTTTGCCCGGGAAGATATCATTGAGGGCGCGGACATCGTCATCACTGACAAACTCCGGCGCGCCGGGATTGCGATAGCCGTGTATACCGACCGCATCCACCGCATCGGGGCCGCCAATTGCCGCCAACTGGGCGATCATAGCCACATTGAAATGCGTACAGGCCGCATTCATCACCATTACACCCGGCACCTCTTTGTGAACCCGGCGGGTGATTTCCGCTTGGCCAGCGGCTGTGGTGAGATATTCATTGCACAATGGAGCAATGGGCCAGTTTTCAAACTCGTTGCCAAGTTCAATAAGCTGCACCGCGTCGCCGTATCGTTCCTTCGCCTGTTTGATCATCGCCACATGTTTTTCGACATATTCCTCTATCGATTCCGTGCGATGGTCAACATTACCACCAATGCAAATCGGACCCGACTGAAGCATCTTGTTTTTTATTGATTTCTCGAACCACGGATCCATCGACTTTTCAAAATTATATTTGCCGGTTTTTTTGTCGCGAGGCACATTCCAGCTAAACCACGAACCGCGAGACTGACGAATTCCTATCCGCCGCATCAGCTCAAAATCCTTGATCCAGGTGGCGGAATAGGGCGAGGTGTTGTCATATTCCGTCGGCATCGGTCGATGATCAATCACCGCAAGCTGCAACTTATATGTTCCAAGTTCCTTGCCCTTGAGAGATGCTGCAACCTTAAAACCATACACGCCATTGCGGCTGATCAGCTTGGCAGGCAGATTGAAAGCAGCCGTCTCGATATTTTTGTTGAACTTGAGGGTCTCATCAAGCGTCAAGAGAGTTTTGCCTTCAGAGTCCGTAAGTGTTCCCTTCAGAGCAACCGAATTATTCAGCAGCAGAGAGGTACGCGCCGACAAAGTAATCGTAGCCGCGTTACCACGGTCAATAACCAGGTCATTGTTCTTTTCTACGAATTTTGCTTCAAAATTGACGGGAATATCGAAATCCGCCCGTTTCTTATTAAGTATTTTCCACTGTTTCTTGTTTCCTTTTTTGTCAAATTTTTCTGTAACAGCAGGGCCTTTTCCGTCGAACTCATCCGACACAGCAGGGCCATCGCCTTTAATGTGGAAATAGTCGAAAACCACCGGATCAAA
>QNCB01000391.1 GCA_003644335.1 Planctomycetota bacterium
CAATCCGCAATCTGAAATCCGAAGTAAATCTTATGCTACAAAACACGGCTAAAAACTGTACAAAACAATAGTTACGGAAAGCCATGAAAAAACCTCACACACGATTTAATCCCACACGCCGTCGCGGAAAAAAGACTATTTTTCTCTTGACACCAATCCCGGGTTGGCTAAAATATAGTCGATTGGTAGCGAAATAAACAATCAGCGAGTAACACGGGGAACAGGTTCCCGGCCCTCGCTGTTGACGTTTGGCTGGTGTTGAGATGGGTGCAGGTTTGTCGGGAACGACGCGTTTGTTGAGCGGTGTATTGCGGGGGTCTCCACTCCGTCCGATATATCTTCTTATAAATGCCGTACCTGACTGTTTCCCCACCCCGTCCCTCACCCAGCCGCAGAGTATAGGAGCAGTAGCATGGCCAATGGTACAGTAAAGTGGTTCAACGATGCAAAGGGTTATGGTTTTATCGAGTCGGACACTGGCGAGGATATCTTCGTTCATCACAACGATATCCAGACTGACGGTTTTCGTTCCCTGGCTGAGGGCGAAGCTGTTACGTTCGAGATCGAGCAAGGTCAAAAGGGCCCAAAGGCTACAAATGTAGTGAAGGTTTAATCTTCGCGGCACTGTAGCGTAGCAAACTATCAGCCGCCCTCGGGCGGCTTTTTTTTTTGGATTGCGATATGGACACGCAGGAAATCGAGCAGGCGGTGCGGACTATTCTCTCCGCGGTTGGCGAAGAACCCCTACGCGAGGGCCTGGCGGATACGCCTCAGCGCGTCGCGCGAATGTATGGCGAGCTGTTCGCAGGTCTGGGGGAAGACCCCGCGCAGTATCTCGAGGTCGGCTTTTCTGAACAATACGACGAAATGGTCGTCCTGCGGGATATCCCGTTTTATTCCATGTGCGAGCATCATCTGCTGCCGTTCATGGGTCAGGCGCATGTAGCCTATATTCCCAACGGCAAGGTGGTTGGGCTTAGCAAGCTCGCCCGGGTGGTCGAAGCCTTCGCACGCAGGCCTCAGCTGCAGGAAAGGCTCACTTGTCAAATCGCCGAGCTGCTCATGGACAAACTCCAAGCCAAGGGCGTCGGCGTTATCATCGAAGCGACGCATACCTGCATGACCATCCGCGGCGTGAAAAAGCCCGGCGCTGTTATGGTTACCTCTTCCATGCAGGGCCTCTTCCGCACAAAACCCGCTACGCGAAACGAAGCGATAAACCTGCTGACCGGCGGAAAATAACTTTACCCACCCACGCAAAAACGTGGTTGCAAAAACCGCAACAACGGCACCTGTTGACATTATTTAGGCGTTGTCAGCCAGTTGCCGCTGCGGTATAGTTTCATTGACAGGAATCTGACGAGGAATTTTCGTATGAGCCAAGAGCAAGGCAAATCTACCGGCAATGGCGCCACAGCTGGCAAGGGCAAGGCGTTTTTCGACCAGGCGGACCAGGTGGCTGAGACCGCCAACTGGGACTACGCGATCGAGATGTGCGTCGAGGGTCTCAAGCGCGAGCCTGGCAACCTGGAGCGAGGCCATCGCAAACTCCGCGAAATCGCGATGAAGCGGAAAATCCAGGGCGGCAAGGCTCCGGGGATGATAGAGCAGCTGAAGCGACGCAGCGGAAAAGACCCCGCGGAAAACCTCGCCAACGCTTCGTATTTCCTGGCTAAGGATCCAGGTTCGGTGTTTTTCATGGAGCAGGTTATGCAGGCTGCGGGGGCGATGGGGCTGGCGGAGGTCGTCCGCTGGGTGGGCGAGATCCTGATCGAGTCGCAGCGGCAGGCCAAGAAACCCAACAAACGAATCTGCCTGGTTTGCACCGATACGATGGAAAAGTTCGAGCATTACGACCTGGCTGTCCAGGCATGTAGCCTGGCCCAGCAGGCGGCTCCAAACGACGCAAATATCGAGACGCGAATGGGACATCTCGGGGCGAAATATACCATGGCCAAGGGGGGCTATGGGGACAAGGAGAGCGACTTTACCTCGGCGGTGAAGGACATGAGTGTCCAGGCAGAACTGCTCGAAAAAGATTCACTGGTCAAGGGCAAAAGTTTCCTCGAGCAACAACTAGCCAAGGCAAAGGAAGAATACCAGGCTGACCCGACCGTAGCGGGGAAGATAAACGCCCTGGTTGACGCGCTGGTGAAGTTTGAAGACCCCGCCTACGAAAACGAAGCTATCGACGTCCTGACCAAGGCCTTCGAGGATAGCAAATCTTACAGGTTCAAGATGCGCATCGGCGACATCCGCATACGCCAGCTCTCCAGGCAGTATCGCAAGCTGCGCGACGCGGGCGAAAAAGACGGAGCCAAAAAACTCGCCAAGCAACAGCTGGAGTTCGAGATCGAGGAGTACGCCGAGCGGGCGAAAAATTATCCGACCGACCTGGGGATAAAGTACGAGCTAGGTCGCAGACTTCTGTTGGCAGGGCGGTACGACGACGCCATAGGCTCGCTGCAGCAGGCTCAGCGCGACCCTCGCCGTCATGTGTCGGTTATGAATTACCTGGGCCAGGCTTTTATGGAAAATCAGTGGTGGCAGGAAGCTATCGACACCTACGAGAAAGGTGTCCATAGCGACTTGTCGGAAGACAAGGTAAAAGAAATCCGCTACA
>QNCB01000392.1 GCA_003644335.1 Planctomycetota bacterium
CTGATATTCGGCGAAGAAGGCTTCCTCGTCGCGGAGTTTCAGATTCATCGCATGCTGGAGGGCGGAGAGTTCCTTCTTGGGGTCGTAGCGATCCGGCCAGGCCACGATGGCACCGGCGTCCATTGCCTCGCGATGCTTGTCGTAAAAATCCGTAGCCTCGCGGCCACCATTGCCAGCCCGCAAACTCTCGGCGCGGATGTCGGCATACTTTTGCCAAAACCCCTCGGCGACGGGGAAGGCGTAGACCATCTTCGTGCATTCGCCCTGCCACTCGGGACATTTTTCGCGATCGAGAATCTGGTCAGCCATGTCAGCTTCGTAGATTTTCGTGCAGGTCAACACGCCGGAGATACTCTCACCAGGCCCGGCCATGCCGAGAACATCGCCGTTGAGAAGTTGCATGCGGAACTTCGTCTGGTGAGCACTGCGGGCAGACTCTCGCGTCTGCGGGTCGTCGAGCAGTACCAGCGATGGCCGAAGAATTCGCCCGTCGGGACGCGTGTGCTGCTGGCCTCGAAGGTTGGAGTCCAGGCTGGTAACGGTGATGATAGACCCTGCCGCCGGGCCTTTTTCATACCCAGCCTTGCGAAGCTCCATCGGCAGGTTCTCGCCAACCACGCTGGGAAAAACCAGTTTGTCAGCTGACCATCGCACGAGTGTCAACTCGCCGGCGAGGTGCTGGGAACCCTGGCGGCGAGCGTTGTTCTCCAGCTTCCGCAGCGGATAAACAGCGTCGGGGAAGTCCGCTACCAACAAGGCGTTTTGGAGAATCTCCGTGCGGATAGGTGCAAGCAGGTCGGTCGCGCGTTCCTTGCTGCCGCCAATGAGACACACCGATGGACGCCGCCCGCTGAGGATTGCCCACAGTGCCGACATCCGAGCCAGCGTGGTCTTGCCGCTTCCGCGGGGCATGGCAAAGGCGAACAAGCCGCCGTCGGTTACAGCCCGCTCGATTTTATCGATGACGCAAAGGTGATCGTCCGACCAGCCGCGGAAAAACGCTTGCGGGAAATATGTCTCGCAGAAGAATCGAAAATCCTCGCACGCTCGCATTCGGCGGCCCATGTCCTCGACGTCAGGCAGGGGCGAGATGTCTTGGCCGGCCTTGACCATCTCGGCGTTTCGCTGGGCCTGGCGACGCCTGCGGGCTTCGTAATCGAGCGAATCAGCCTGGGGTTTTTCACGCTCGCGAATCAGCCAGGCTACATATCGCACGAGGTTAATCTTCCTGCCGTCGCCGATGCGATAGCCAGCTGCGTTGCGTTGGCGACTGACCTTTGTCGCGTTGACTGCCACGCCCAGCGTGGTGGAGTTCACCAGCCGAATCAATTCTGTGGCCGAGAGATTGTGGATGTCCAACGCCATGGCTAGGCCTCGCTTTCCCGGGCTGCGTCGGACTCTGGCAGGTTCAGCCACGCCGCGTAAGTTACCAAGTTCACCGTTCCGCCCGGGCCTGTCGGCAGGCCCTGGCCAATATGCAAGCTGACCACATCCGCCTCGACGCCCAAGAGCCTGGCTGCCTGCTCGACGCTCAACGCCGTCGGATCCATGCCGTCTGTTTTGCGATTATCCATGCTCGTTTCTCGCTTCTGGGATGTCATCGGACCAGTTTTTCCAAAAAATCCATCACCCCGAAAGCCATTGGTCGTAAGTGGCGACCCGGGCGTAATCTATATGCGTAACTATTTGCAATAAAAGAAGTTAATTACCTTCACTTCCGCGGAGGACATGTCTAACATGAACATGTGGAATGTAAACCATTTATACGAAAGGATTTACCATGAAGCTTACACGAATCGATTTCGAAGGCAGCGACGGACGCCGCGCCACGGCCCATCGCAAAGACTATCACACGAACGACAACAAAATCATCGTAACCACCTTCACGCCCGAGCATGCCGAGGGCCGAGAGCATGTCGTAAACGCCAGCTACGAAGGCGACATTTTCTCGATGGCTGAAGACCTGCAAATGTTCCTCGATGGCTACGCAGGCACCAACGGCGACGTCCGCGATTACTACTTCGAGCTGCTTCGGCTCGGCGATATATAACCGCCCCAGAGGGGCAAGGAAAATCCCATGAAAGACAACGACGAAAAGACAATCAACGAACTGGTCGAGCAACTCCGCAGCGTCGCCCGGGCGGTTGAGCAGCACGAGATTAACATGCTGTTCCCATCGCTGTACCCGCCGCCTGGTATCGACGAGCCGATGGAGCCGCTCGTTCGCATCAACGAGGCCCTCCACACCATCCGCGAAGGTGGCCGGCTGAACTCGCAAAGCGTACATCAACTCATCCACTACATCGCAGACATGATGCAAGTATAAGCCCGGTTCCGCGACGGAACCAAAACCCCTTACACAAGGAACAGAACCATGAAAAAGAACGAAGTAAAAATCGGCGGCGTCTACAAAACCAAGGTCAGCAACAACATCGTCTCGGTGAAAATCACCCACGAGCGACCCTCTGGCAGCTGGGATGGCCTGAATCTGAAAACCGGCAAAACCGTCAGAATCAAGACGGCCCAACGGCTTCGCGGCGTCGTAAGCCAACCGACGATTAGCCCGGCCAGGCAATCGGCCAGGCGGAAGAAAATCGAATGGGAGAATGTTACGGAAGC
>QNCB01000393.1 GCA_003644335.1 Planctomycetota bacterium
GGGCGCAGATCCTGGGCGGCGCCCGGGGGATGTTCCTTTTCATGTACGGAAAACAGCCCACGTACGGTCTGTGCAGCGACACCGCAGTGAAGCCCGAGGTCCGACCGGAATATGTGCGATTTACCAGCACCATTTCCAAACATCAGCGACAACTGGTTTCGCCGCATGTTCCGGCTCGTATCGCGGTGGTCTATTCGACAAGCACCGCGCTGCAGTATCCGGACAACACGGTTTCAAGATATGCACTGGGCGCGTTTGAACTCTTCCGCAACAGTCATTACCAAGCCGATATCCTGCCATCGGAACGCTGCACGCCGGAAGGGCTTGCAGAGTACGAGTTGATTGTCCTGCCTTCATATTGCATTCTCAAGAAGCCGGAACTCGAAGCGTTGAAGGCATTCGTCGCCAAGGGTGGCAAACTGATGTCGTTCGGCAAGAGCCTGGCTACGGATGAATACCTCAACATCATTGAACCGCAACCGTTCCAGGGAATTGAAACGCGAGGCGAACCCATCGGTGGCCGAACGGAACAGGAACTGTCCTGGATTACGCCGAAGCTGGCACCATACGAGGTGGCTGAGGCCAAGGTTACCGGCCTGGAAAAGGTCTCGCAAATTGCCAACGACCCAGCCAAGATTATCATGGGCGAAAAACTCGAAACCAAACAGGATGGCACGGTGCTGGCACTGAATCGCGACAGCTATGCCGCGATTATGCTCGCCCCGGGCGAGAAGGTGGTGTACTGCGCCTTCGATTCGAGCTACTCCCCCGAACTTCGAGGCCTGATCGAGGGCATCACGCGTGAGTACCTCGGCATTAAGCAGAAGGCCCGTCTGACACGGGACGAGATAGTTGACCCCGCCATCATGACCAGCCTGCGTCAGGATTACAAAGACGCCAACCGACGATATCTGCTGGTAATAAACACGCTGCACCGCCCGCGGACATTGAAACTCGAACTGAACCCAGGCTGGAAAATCGAACGCGAAGATTTCCACGGACTGGACAAATTGAAGTTTCGCAAAGAGCAAAGCTCTTCCACCGTCCGCCTGCTGCCACGCGAGGTTTTTCTGTTTGAATTGGTGAAGTGAGAGTTTAAACCACGAATGAAGATAAGGGCCACCACTGGGCTTGCCCCAGTGGAGCCCTGTTTGACAACTAGAGACGTTTCTCGCCCCCTCTCCCGCCTTGCCGCGCGCATCACGGCAAGGCGGGAGAGGGAAGGTGATGAGGCTTGCCATGTAGTTGTCAAACATCGCTCCACCGACACGGGATCTGTGGTGGCGTAACACAAAGGAAAGAAGATGAAGGATATACCTGTTGAGTTTTTTCGAGATAATGTGAAGCGGTATCGGCAATTGATGAAGGGCGAACGCCCCGATTGGGCGCCTTTTCGCTGTTGGCTGGACAACTATTTATGCTGCGACATAGCCGGTGCCGATCCTGAAGATTACGCCCGCGATTTCGATGTTCAGCTGAATGTGCAGAAAATGGTAAACGATAGGTTCTATGATGTTCTCGACATAAACCCTGGGGTGGATATGGCGGGCTTGTGGTTTGATGATGAGCTTTTCACTGCTGAGAATTCTGATGCGCAAGCCAATAGTTTTCTCGCACGCGACCTGAAGGATTTCGACCGCTACCACAACAAAAAGAGTTTTGACGACACGCCCTGCGTGAAGCGACTGCACGAGGGCATCAAATATTTCAACGAGAGGCTGCCGGATCATAAGAAGGCCGGTCATTACCTCGGTGTCTGCGCCTGCCTGGATATGTTCTCTATTTTCAGGGGCGCCGACAGAATGTTTACGGATTTGTATGACGACCCTGAGCAGGTGCATCGCATTTTCTCGTGGATGACCGAGCGTAGCCTTAACTGGATGGAATATTGTCGAAAGCACTGGGGCGGTCTGAATGACCAGAGCATTTTGTACGACAAGATTGACGTTGGCGAAGACTACTGCGCCTATCTCCCGCCGGATATGTTCGATGAATTTGTCAAACCATACACCGGCAAACTCTTTGATGAGCAGAAAGGAAGAGCCTGGCGAAGCCTTCATACCGATGGCGATTTCCACCTGGAAAATCTTACGAAACTGAATGAACTGGGAATAGACGAGCTGATGGGCTTCACCCCGCACCTTGATATCAAGGACGTGCGAAAGGCCCTGCCGGATATTGTTCTTGCTGGCAATATCCACCCCATAAAGGTAATGAATGAAGGCTCGCCGGACGATGTGAAAGCAGCGATACGCTACTGCTTCGAGAATGCCGCGCAGGACGGCAAATTTGTTCTTTGTACTGGCGGCGGCATCGGTTATGGTGCCAAACCCGAGAACGTGGATGCGTTCCTTGAGGCTGTCTATGAAATCTGTAAGTATTAGAATAAAAGGAGCGTAAAACAGATGAGCGTATTAGCAAACATTCCCGCCATTGGCGATATCAGTGATAGCTCTGGCATGACGGAGTTACGAGCTTGTTCCGACGGCGTTTTTGAAGTGGGCAAGGGTGGCGTGGTTTCCATAACCGCTACCGGCGATGGCAAGGTGGAGTTTGTCGCCTTCCAGGACAATACCATCGCCTACGTAAAAAGCGCGATGGGCTA
>QNCB01000394.1 GCA_003644335.1 Planctomycetota bacterium
CAAGCCGCCGGCGCAGGTCTACGCCACGCTGCTGGACGAAGACACATACCTCTGCTCGATCCGCACGATGTACCGGATCTTGGATTCGGAGGGAGAAGTACGTGAACGACGGGATCAGCTTCGTCATCCGCAGTATGTGAAGCCGGAGCTGGTGGCAACTGGACCGAATCAGGTTTGGACGTGGGATATCACGAAACTGCTGGGGCCGGTGAAGTGTAACCGATCAATAATCGGAGTTACGGCCCGTCGTCATTCCTGCTCGTCTCCGATCGATGTCGGAGCGCATGGGATTTCCGGCGAATCTCTCCTTCCAAAGTCGGGGCGTGAGCGAGTCGATATCCTTCGCAGGATGCGAGTCGATCCTCTGCAAAACGTCGACGAGGTAGGTGTAGGGATCGACGCCATGCAGCCGGCAAGTGGCCAGGAGACTCTGGACGATACCGACGTACTTCGCCCCCGCCTCGGTCCAGCAGAACATCCAGTTCTTGCGGCCAAGTGCGATCGGCCGGATGGCACGCTCGAGGTGGTTCGTGTCCAGCGGCACATTCGGGTACTCGAGAAATACTCGGAGCGATTTCTCCCGCGCCAAGGCATAGCGAGCCGCCTTGGTAAACAGATTCGTCGGAAGGAAGACATCGGTCTCCAGCGTCGACCGAAGGTGTTCGAAGAATCGATCGACCACCGGTCTGGCATGCTCCGCCCGGCACACCAGCAGATTCTCCGGCGACAACGACTCCTCCTTCCACTCCGCTTCCTGCTTATAAAGGATACTGATCCCGGCCAACGCCTCGCCCGCTTGCTTCGGCTCCACCGGCTCGGCATCCACGAAGCGCCGCCGCGTATGCGACCAGCACTGTGCGTGTACCACTTCGTTGACCGTCTTCGCGTAGCGGTCGTACACCTCGTAGCCGTCGCTCAAGAGCACGCCGCCGTATCCCTTGAGGGCTTCGCGAACCACCTCGCTCCCCCTCGTCGGCGCGAAAGGAAAGACAACCTCGTCCCGGTCTCCGTATATAGGCCAGAAATACGCGGTCTTCATCTGCCCCGGAGGCGGTCTCTTCTTGCGCCCCGCCTTGATCGGAGTCTCGTCCATCGCCAGAACTCTACTCGCGAGGATGGACCGCAATTGCGCAGCATACACGGGTTCCAAAAGCGCGGCGGTCCGGTGAACGAGATGGGTCAGAGTCGATCGAGCGAGATGAATCCCACAGGCGGAAAGACGCTGATGCTGGCGGTAGAGCGGAAGGTGGTACGTAAATTTGTCGATCAGCATCCCGGCCAGGAAGCTTACGTCCGCACAGCTCTTCTCCAAAACAGCCGGAGGCGCCGGGAAGCAGGAAAACGCGCCGTCCGATTTGCGCTTGTACACTTTCCGGATGTAGCGAAGCACGACGTACGAGCCCGGTCGCTGCGCCAGTCGGCAGGTTACTTTTTCGCCGACCTGTTCGTACTCGGCGCGGTGGGCTTCGTCTTGATCACGGTCCCCGAGCACGATCTCTTCCACAGGCACAGATGCATCGAAGCGGAGTTTGTGATCTTCGGAGTTCTCATGGGTACTGCGGCGACGGCGATGCGCAGGTACTTCGATTGTAGGAGGGTCCGTCCCTTCCGCGGGGGGCAGTTCCCCGAGCGTCAATTGCCGGCCCTCCGAGTCGCAGATCCGGCGCTCGGACTTCGAACCGAAGAGCTGCCGCTTGAACCAGGCGACCTGCTGGGACAGTTCGTCGTAGGACTGCTTCAGCGAAAGATGAGTCGATTTCAGCGAGTGATGCGCGGCCAGAAGCTCGGCGACTTCCTCGTGGCTCATCGATGCGGCTTGAGCTTCGAACTTCATGCACGAATCTTACCGCAATCGCTCTCCGGTACCAAGAACTATTCCATCTAAAAGCAAACGAAATGCGCGCTCGCTCAGCTCGAATGTGTCCGCATTGCCGGGGAGCACAAACCGGCCGCGCTCTAGTCGCTTCGCAAACAGGCAATATCCGGTGCGATCCCAGTACACCAGCTTGACGTATGTCCGCCGACGATTGATGAAAACGTACAGACTCCCCGAGAGAGGATCTTCGCCGAGAGTGTTTTGCACGAGCGACACCAAACCGGTGAACGACTTGCGCATGTCCACCGGATGGCGGTAAGCAAGGATCTTGCGCACTTCGCGGGAGAAGAACACCGATCAGCCCCGAAACCGCAGACGGCAGCCGCCGGGGAGTGAGATCTCGAGCGTCCAGGACGTGGGAGAGGCCGATTCCGGGGTGACTTCCACAAACCCGCCCGATGACCCCGAGAGGCTCAGCTTCGCTTGCCATCGCTGAAAACTGGTGAGGCGGATCTTCTCTTTCCGGCAAAACTCCGCGGGGTTCAGCCCGCTCTTCTCGTGCCGCAAGAGAATCTCCCGCCACTCCGCCTCGCTCCGGCGAACCCTCCCGTTCGATGTGATCTGCATCTTAGCCTCCCTTCAAAGCTACGGATTCCAACGGACGCCTCCGCCGCGCCCGATATCCTTGTAGCTCATTCCGGGAGTGAGGGGAATGCACCGATCATTGACCGGTTACGTTCGTATAACTTACAATTTCTTTCGCTTTTTTGATTGTGAAGCCGGGACA
>QNCB01000395.1 GCA_003644335.1 Planctomycetota bacterium
ATATGGCAGGTTACCAGCCAAAAAAACGGCACGAGTGCTTCGGGTTTGCAACGGGTATTGGGGTTGGGCAGCTACAAGACAGCCTGGGCGATGCTCCATAAACAAGGCCTTAATCGCTGTAGCAGCCGAGGCGGCACCCGGTAGGGGTAAAACGATTGGTCGAATCAGGCTGCGTCATATTCCCGCCTGCGCGGGAATGACAAAGAAAAGAAAAACAAAAAAAACATGGGCGAGACGCCCGCGTTACATCAGCGTGTTGACTGCTTCTATGAACGCTCGTATTTTTTCGGGGTCTTTTTGGCCTGGCGAGGATTCCACGCCGCTGGAGACGTCCACCGCCCAGGGTTGGGTGGCGCGGATAGCTTGGGCTACGTTGGTTGCGTCCAGGCCGCCTGCGAGGATAATTGGCGGCAGGTCGTCCATGCCTCCGTGCTGCTCAGCTTCGCTCAGCAAGTCCCAGTTGAATCGCTCGCCCGTGCCGCCCGGGGCGTGTGGGCTGTAGGTGTCCAGCAGCACAGCTTCCAGCGAACTGTCCGGCGGGATGCAGACCAGCCATTCGTGAATGGCGACGATGGATTCGGCGTTGCGAATTCGGAAGGCTTTGATGCAGGGGATTTTTATTTCGCCCAAAATGCTCGGCAGCTCGTGCCCGTGTAGCTGGGCGATGGCGATGCCGGTCTGCTCGGCGGTGTCGTTTATCTGCTCGGCTGTGGCGTCGACGAAAACTCCCACCGCGGGCACTTGACCCTGCAGAGCTTGGACTATCTGCCTTGCCCGGTCGTGCGAAACATATCGGCTCGACTCGGCGAAGACAAGTCCGATGAAGTCCGCGCCGAGTTCCGCCGCGGCCTGGGCCTGGGCTGGGTCGGTCAGGCCACAGATTTTTACGTGCGTTTTTTCCATGGCTAAGAGTATACCACCGCTGGGGCGAGAAATCAGCGGCGAATTTTATGCACAAAAATCGTCCCGCCCCTTGACAGGCAGGGACAGCGTAACTATCCTGTGCCTTCTTGCCCGGGTGGCGGAATTGGCAGACGCGCTAGGTTGAGGGCCTAGTTGGGCTAGCGCCCAGTGCTGGTTCGACTCCAGTCCCGGGCATTTTTTTGTCCACGCCCAATTGCTACGAGGCCCATTGCATTTGTAGTTTGCGATGATGGGTAGCGCAGTCGCGCAGGTAGAGGTTTATCAGCGTTTGATACGGGATGCCTGTTTCTTCCGCCAACGACTTGAAGTATTTCACGGAATCACGATCTAGTCGCATAGTAACAGGCTGTTTGAGATACTTGGTATAAGGGTTTTTCCGCCCTTTCATCTTCGAGAAATCATAATGTTCTTTCATTTTCTTTTACTCCAATAAACTTGCTCTTCATCTTTGTCAGCTTTCCTGGCTGAGATTATTCTCACGATGGTTTCCTCTCGCCTGAAACAATGACAAACAACAAGTGTCTTTAATTTGAAGCTCGTACCAAGCAGAATAAATCTATCTTCATTTCCTGAATGTTCGGGGTCGAAAAAGGCGATAGCATGTTCATCGTAAAAAACCGTTCGTGCCTCATCAAAGGACACTTCGTGCTTTTTGGCATTCGTCCTGTTTTGCTTCTTGTCCCATTCGAATTCAAGATATTTCATATGTACATTATACTTATGGCTATTGAAGTGTCAATACGAGTTTAGCTATCCATGTCGTCGGCTGGCTTGGTTTGGTCTTGGGCGGGTGTTTCGCCGGTGTTTTTTTTGCGGTGTTTTCTGCCGCCTCGCTTGCCACGTCTGCGGGTTTTTTTCTTTGCGGTTTCAGGCTCGGTTTTTTCCGCTGGCTCCGAAGGTTCGGCTGAGTCGGTTTGTTCGGACTGATTGGCTTGCTCGGCCTGTTCTGGTTGTTCGTCCAAGGCTTCGTTTTGGGTCGCTTCTGCTCTTAGTTGGGCGAGTTCCTCGTCGGCTTCGCGGACTGGCAGGATGGCGTTTTCGGAACTGGTCCGTACCAAGGCTGATTTGCGGGTTGTGTTGTTGCCGGCGGCCTCGGCGGTTTCGGTGTCTTTGGCGTTGTCGTCGGCGTCGGTGGTGGTTTCCTCGGTGGTAGCAGTGGCTTCGGTGGTGACGGTGGTTTTTTTCTTTCGGTTTCGGCCTCCTCGTCGGCCTCGCTTGCGGGTTTTCTTGGCGGGGGTTTGCTCGCTGGTCTCGCTGCTGGCTTGGTCGTCTGCTTGTTGCGAAGTTTCTTGTTTGGCAGCGGGGGCGGATTTTTTGGCAGGGCGTTTGCCTTTGAGGATATCTTTGATATCTATGAATTCAGCTTGGGCGTTTTTCACATCTTTGGCAGCTTGTTTGTCCCAGGCGACCTGCGAGCCTCGGGCGTTTTTGCAGGTGATTTGCACGTCGTTGCCGGTGAGTTCGTCTTGTGCCGTGATGACGATGTCTTTTTCCGTGCGAAGTTCAAGCCCAGCTATGCTTTGGCGTTGCGTATTGAGCAGATGATGGGCGACCCGCGGTGAGACTGCTATTTCTATCCGGGTAACATCCGGGTTCGCGCAGGCAGCGTGCAGGCTTCGCATTACTCGCAGAGATACGGATTCTTCGCTCATTATTTGACCTGCCCCGTCGCAGTGCG
>QNCB01000396.1 GCA_003644335.1 Planctomycetota bacterium
GTCCGGCAGATTCAAAAAAAAGCCGTCTCCAAAATCCACGACACCTTGCACCAGCGGTACCTTGTAGCGTAAACTGTAGCTAGGCTGAAAAACAATGAGACAGTAAGACGCGACGTTTTATGGTAGTCTACAGTGTGAAAAGAATGAGGTGGGTTATGCCAAGCACAATAGAAATCATACATGAAATCGAGTCGCTTCCTGTGGAGGAGCGGGCTTTGGTTGCTGACTCGGTACTCCGCACTCTGAATCAGCCCGACCCGGAGATTGACAAAAAATGGGCTGTCGCAGCGAAGCGTCGCTTGAATGACTTGCGTTCAGGACGCGTCAAGCCAATCCCCGGCGAAGAAGTTTTTGCCAAAATACGTCAGCGGTTCACAACATGAAACATTCCTTTCATCCGGAAGCAGAGAGCGAGTTCATGGACGCCGTTGCGTACTATGAGGAATGCGAGATCGGACTCGGATTCGATCTCTCGTGCGAGATTCAGGCCTCTATTCAAAATGCTGTCGATTATCCCACCATGTGGCCTGAAATCGAAGACGATGTCCGCCGATGCCTTGTTCATCGCTTTCCGTATGGTGTGCTTTACAGTATCGAGCCGCACGGTATATTCATCCTCGCTATAATGCATCTGCATCGTGTCCCAGACTATTGGAAACACAGGCTGGACACAGGCTGAAAAACTTTATGTGCTTCATGGTGTATTTGTTTTTAATTTTTCCCAGTCAACCAATTAGCCAATCAGCCAGTCAACCAGGAGATTACTATGCTTAGCAAGACTATCGAAAAGGCGATTAACGACCAACTCAATTTCGAAATTTTCTCTGCCAATATTTATTTGTCCATGGCTGCTTATTTCGACTCGCTGAACCTGGCGGGCTTTGCCAACTGGATGAAGGTGCAATATCAGGAAGAGTTTTTCCACGCGATGAAGTTTTACGACTACATAAACGAGCGCGGCGGGCGAGTACTGTTGACGGCCCAGCCAGCCCCGCCAACGGAGTGGGAATCTCCCCAGGCTGCGTTTGAAAACGCCCTTAACCATGAGCGGATCGTAAGTGGCAGGGTCGGCGAGCTGATGTCTTTGGCGATGGATGAGAAGGACCACGCGTCGGTGAATTTCATGCAGTGGTTCGTCGGCGAGCAGGTCGAGGAAGAAGCCAACGTCGATGGCATTGTCCAGCAGCTCAAGCTCATGGCTGGGGCGCCGGGCGGGCTGTTTATGCTGGACCGCGAGCTGGGCGGGCGAGTCTTTACGCCGCCGACGACTGGAGGTGCATGATGACACAATTCGACGCCGGAGAGATATTCACCCTTGCTGCGCAGATCGAGCGAGACGGAGCCAACCTGTACCAGGCCGCAGCCAAGGTAGCTACGGGTCAGACCAAGGCCCTGCTGGAGAGACTTGCCGCGATGGAAGCGGACCACGAGCGGACGTTCATCGAAATGCAGGAAGGCCTGGAGCATATCGACTCGCACATCCAGGCCGGGGCGAGCGATGAGTCTCTTGTCTATCTGCGAGCCAAGGTGCAGGGGAAGGTTTTCTGCAACGACGTGCCGACCTCAGCCTTGGGCGGTATGTGCATCGAGGATATTTTGAAAAACGCCATCGAGCTGGAAAAGGACACTATCGTTTTTTATCAGTGCCTCAAAGAGCAGATAGCAACGTCCGTCGAAACCGCCCGCCGTATCGACACTATAATAAAGCAGGAAATCGGACACATCCTGGAGCTGACAAAACAACTCGACGCGGTGAAGGGGAAGTAGTCAGGAGTTAGGAGTCAGGAGTCAGTAAGAGCAGAAACTATTCCAATATATCGGGAAGCCTGGCAAATGATTGACATATTTGCATCGATCTGATATTGTAATACCAAACACTATCGATGGAGTACCTGTCATGCAAACGGTAACCGTATCGCCAAAGTTTCAAGTCGTTATTCCTCGTCCGATCCGAGATCATCTGCGCCTTGAGCCCGGGCAGAAAATGCAGGTTATCGAGTATGCCGGACGAGTAGAGCTTATCCCCGAACGCGACATCTCGGAACTTAGAGGGTTCGTCAAGGGAATCAACACGAGCTTCAAAAGGGAAGGGGATAGAGTATGAATGTGGTAGACTCGTCAAGCTGGCTGGAATATTTTACTGACGGCAAGAACGCTTCTCGTTTTGCTGTGCCCCTCAAAGATATCGAATCGCTGATAGTTCCTGCCGTTTCAATATACGAAGTTTTCAAGGTTCTCCTTCGTGAAGCGGGAGAAGAGTCCGCCCTGCAGGCAGTCTCCGCAATGCAGCGAGGCAATGTTATAGACTTTACGCCACAACTTGCTCTCTCGGCAGCCAAGATGAGTCTTGAACACTCCCTTCCGATGGCAGACAGCGTTATTCTTGCTGCGGCACGCGAAAACGAAGCTACCGTCTGGACACAGGATGCAGACTTCAAAGGGCTGGATAACGTAAAATATTTTCCAAAGAAATAAAGGGCAACCACGGCACCGGGCTAAGCACTATAAATGATATCTCTGTATATTTGTATTTCCCGATATATCGGGGTGGTTCTTTTTCAGGGGTTTTAATATGACAAGCAGGAGTTTTGAAGCAGTCAA
>QNCB01000397.1 GCA_003644335.1 Planctomycetota bacterium
CGCTTGTCTTTGTCCGTCCAGCTAGCGGATGAAATAGCCAATGTATTACTTTGCAATTCAGCTGGCACGTTGATCGTTCGTCCGTACTGATCGAACGTAAAACAATCGCCAATCAGCAGCAGTTTGCCGCCCTCTTTTACGAACTGTTGCAAGGGCGCAATCAGATCGGCTTCGATATATTTTTCTTCAGGAACCATGATGATGCGGAACTTTTTATACAGCCCGTTTCGCAGTTGCTTTTCGGTGATGAAACGCACCGGCGTCTGACAGGAGTGTAGCGTGTCGTAAAGCTCGTGCATCACCGGTCTGTGATCATCGAAATCAAAGGCACGGCTGGCTAATGAATCCAGAATAGCAATCTGTCCCGGCGTTCTGTTAATCGCATGTATTTCAGGTGCGAGCCTTTGTATATCCATTGAGGCTCTTGCAGAGGTAGCGAGACCTATTGGCTGACGCAGCGGGTAGCCTTCATTGTTTGCTGCCCAACCACCCCAGGGCCAATCCCATAGCCATCTAGTGTTTGCCGCCACACCGTGAATAGCACCTTCCCACACTCTGCGGTATATGTTCCCCGAACCATGATCATAAGTTCCATGCCCCTCACTGTTGTAAAAGAGCTTGTCCCTGTCTAAAGATTTCAGATAATCCGCAACAATAGGTCTTGAATGTAAGCTCCCATCAAAGCCTGTAAAATCAGACATTTCTGTTAAAGCTTCCCGGTCAACACCGCCGTAAACTTCACTCTGATTCCGCCAAAAATGGGTCATAGGCTTTGTGTGCACCGGACGTTTGAGAGGGTCATGTTTTTTTGCCAGATTTATAATACGTCTTGAAGCATCATTGAGCCGGTGCCGATTAAAGAGTATCCAGTCAAATTGCGCACCTTGTGATTTATGCGTTTTGGTACGGGGAATGTCGTCAAAACTTTTATACTTTGTTCTCCAGAGCATATTGAGTTTGCCGATATTTTTGTATCTGTCTTTAAGCCATTGCCGGTACATACGAATAGCATCTTCGCACCCGGCTTCGTATTCCTGCTCGTTTATCACGCAGAAACTGAGCATATTCGGCTTATCGGCGAAGAATGGCAGAAACTTGCTGAAATAGGTTCCAATCATTCGGTATGTGTCTTCCGCCTCCAAACAGAAAGGCAGGAAATGGCCGCTGCACCGGTTCATCTTCGGATCCTTCTTCACCCAGTCGGGAACACCGGCAATAATGGGCATGACATGGGGAATATAAAGTCCCTGTTTCATCATTCTGTCATACATAGCCTGCCAATGCTTCCGTTCTTTTTCTTTGAATGTTCCTTCATCAACACTGTCTCCGATCACGCGACTGAGGACATGGTCTTCCTGAACAGAATTATAGCCAAGTCTTTTGATTCGGGCGGCACTGCCGCGAGTCGTGTCCATTCCAATCCAGCCCTCCATAAATATTGGACGACCATGATGCCAGAACATTCCCTCACGAATTTCAGGAGGCGTATCGTCTGAATAAATCTCTTTCGGAATTGCACGCCACTTGCCTGCATATTTTTCCGGGTTGTCCGCCTCTAAGATTGCCTGTTCAGCCACTTGCTTAAGCTCCTTAAGCTGTCGTAGAACCGAGGCGTATTTTTTCTTTTTGATGTCGCCAAGCGGATGCGACAACGCGTGGACAAAGAGATCGAGAACTTCCTGCGAACTTATCAGATAATTAACCTGATATCCTTTCTGCTGCAGTGAAGCTATTTTCTGCGACAGGACATTTCTATATTGTTTTATTTCTGCAAGATCGTTTTGTATCTTCTTCTCGAAATCCCCTTTGCTGAGGGTGGTCATACTGACATCCACACTCTGAGTTTTCAGAACCACTTTGCCGCGATGAAGTGATAGACTCAGCTTATAACTTCCCCCACCCAACCCCGTGGTAGACAGATCAACGTTGTACCATTGCGGCGATGACCCTAGTTTTATAGGCGCATTCCACTTGCGAACCACTTTTCCGCCGACATCTGTCGCTGTAACTTGAAGGTCAAACACTTCCGGTTCCGTAGTACCGCTTCCAGCGACGCCATAAACCTTTAATTGCCACGGCTCATGTCGGTTTACCTTTGCCTTGGTCATTCTGTAACCAAAAGCTCCGTTTTTACAGAGAAGCACCATGTCGGCAAAGTTGGCGAAGTTATAGTAATAGGACGCGTCTTGCGGATCAGGCCTCGGCCAGGACATTTCGGTTTCACGGCCGGTAACATCGGTATCGCCCCACATGCTGCCGAAAACAAACGAACGGTTTTCCTCAGCCTTGAACCCACGCATAAGCTCGGCCGGGAAAAACAGCTCCATATCCCATCCCTTTTCGCGCAGCGATGCCCCCTTCTTGATGCTGCCGACATCGAACATGTGCCCTTCGTCGTTAATCTGATGGTAGTAGCCACCGAAGTTGACATAGCGGAGCAGGGGTATGTTTTCCGGGCTTGTCGGAGTTGCGGCATATATATAGTCCGTCCGGTCGTTGGCGGCATCACCGGTGGTGAACACCTCGCGCCCCATATCAAAATAAATTCGCCAATTATCGCTGTCACGAAAATCATGTTCGATCAGCGCGTTGCA
>QNCB01000398.1 GCA_003644335.1 Planctomycetota bacterium
TATGGACACAGGGTTGGCTGGTGATGTTGGCTCGGCTGGGGAATTATCTTCGCCGCCATCGCAGCGGAGCCAAACGCCAGGCCTTGAAATCACTGCGCGATTATGTTGGCAAACGTATCGCAATGACAGATTATCCCGCGTTCCGCGAGTTGGGCTACGACTGTGGGTCAGGCCCGACGGAATCGCTGTGTGGAACATTGACGAAGCTTGAAGGGTTCCGGGATGCGATGAGATAAAGATAACGCCGAATCGGTGATGTCTCTCGCAAGTATTTACCACAGTGGCCTGTGGAATCGCTATTGGAAGGCGCAACGCAGTGCCGCCTGGCCCCGCCAGAAAAACCTCTCGTACACGGAGGCACTCCCCCCCTGGCGTACCGCTGCCAGGCTACGTTCCGGAAAAAGCGTGCAATGTGGATGAACAATTAGACGTTTATCGCAGCGATGCGGACGGAGATGTATTTCTGGCGATGGCCTACTTTGCGCTTGGATGCCTTGCGGCGACGCCAGTAATAATGTTGCACCTTCGGGCCTTTCGCTTCGGCATCGACGATATCGCCGAGAACCTTCGCACCCTGTACCAGCGGCGTGCCGACCTGCGTGCCGTCCTCGCCAGCGACCAGGAGAACCCGGTCGAACTCGATTTGTTTAGCATCTTCCGGCAGCTCGCGCAGGTCAACGTTCAGCACGTCGCCCTGAGATACTCGAAACTGCTGGCCACTGTCTTCTATCACTGCATACACGATATTAACTCCTTGCTGGGAAATCCATATTAAGGCCCCCATCGTCTGAGGGGAACGAAACATTATCCCAAAATTCAATTGGATGTCAAGGGGTTATCTAGGCAAATAGGCAAGTAGGCAATAGGAGTCCACAGATTGCACAGATTTTAACCATGTTTTGCGGCATAAGATTTATTTCGGATTTCAGATTGCGGATTTCGGATTATTTCACGGACTAGCTCAATCCGAAATCCGAAATCCAAAAGCCACAATCCGCCAGGGCAATCGCATCTAAATTTACCCCCAAAGAAAATTTGTAACCGTTCACGTTTTTTTGCTTAACCCCGAGGCGACAGAAATCCTAGTATTCTCGCGACAAAATCATATACCAGCATTTCTGCCGCCCCTTCGGGGCTTGTCTTCGACTCGCTGTAGCCGGGGGTTTCGCTGCGATCCACCCCCGGCTGAAATCTGGCCGGCCCTTCGGGCCTAAACACTAATCCATCAGCCAACCAATCAACCAGCAATTTCGTTGTTAAAAAACAGCGTGAACGGTTACGAAATTTTAGATACGATTGCCCTCCACAATCCGCTGTTCAGCCTTGACATGCCTGGGCGTGGTGCTTACACTTATCCGTGGTTATGAGACGAAACTTATTTAGGAGCGAAACACATGGCCCAGGAAAACGCGAAAATGAAGATAGCTCAGGTCGATGGTGTCACGGTGGTCGTTTTGGCTGACCAGAAGATACTCGACGAGGTCAGCATCGCCAAGATCGGCAACGACCTGGGCAAGCTCATCACGCCCGATGGCAAGCCTAAGATAGTCGTCAATTTCGAGAACGTAACGAACATGTCGTCCAGCGCGCTGGGGATGTTGATAACGCTTCACAAGCGAGTTCGCGAAGCTGGCGGGCAGCTGAGGCTGAGCAACATTCAGCCTACGATTTCCGAGGTATTTAAGATAACCAGGCTGGATGAGATATTCCAGATTTGCCGGGATCAAAACGAAGCCATTGCAAGCATCGGCTCGTAACTGAGGGGGTTGGCTTGCAGATTGATTGAGGGATGCCCTTGTCTGAAAAGAAGGTCATATCGTCCGACCTCGATGAGGCCAGGCTATTGGAGGAGTACCTGCTTGAAGCTGTCGCCAAGTTCGGCTTCGGCGGGGCTGACGTGTTTGCGATCAAGCTGTCGCTGGAGGAAGGGTTCGTCAACGCAATTCGGCACGGGAACCAAAACGACCCAGCCAAGCAGCTTACCGTAACGTGGGAAATCGACGAAAACGCTGCGACGTTTTGCATCGCTGACGATGGCGAGGGCTTCGTACCGGAGGTCGTGCCAGACCCCACCACCGCGGAGAATCGCCTAAGGCCATGTGGCAGAGGACTAATGCTAATGCGAGCCTACATGGACGAAGTAACCTACAACGACCGTGGCAACGAGATACGAATGGTAAAACGCAAGAATAAAAGCGGAACACGAATGAAAAACGAATGACGAATTTTTTAAGTAACCAGAGCCTCTCTTACGCAGCTATCGAATCCAATGGTTGGATTCGAGAATTATTGTGAAGCAGGCTCAATGGTGGGGTTTTTCGATACACAACATCGTCGGGAATGCGGGCCTCCCTGCGGCGAGCCGGATCGTTCGCCCATGATTCAGGGAGATATAAATCGCTATCGAGCAGGCACTGAAAGTCGCCCACCGTGTATGAAATATGACAGCTGACTACGCAGTTGTCGATCTTGCCGGTGTTGCCGCACCACTGCCGTTGAACCCCAGCGGTGTGCGTGCCCTTCTTGGGATTATCCGTCCCGTCAACTGCGCCGATGGCTTGGCGGTTGGCATGGTCGCGAACCACAATCCA
>QNCB01000399.1 GCA_003644335.1 Planctomycetota bacterium
AAACAGAAAAACTGGATTCCCGCCTTCGCGGGAATGACAAAAAAAAGAAACAAAAGAAAAAAAGAAAGAAAAAGAAGATGTTAGATAGGATAATGGGATTGACAGGATTTTTTTAAACTCATCCTGCTTTTATCCTGTTATTCTGTCTAAAAAAATGGATTCCCGCCTTCGCGGGAATGACAAGAAAAAGAAACAAAAGAAAAACAGAAAAACAGAAAAACAGAAAAACAGAAAAACAGAAAAAACATGGGCAAGATGCCCATGCTACCATGGACGAGACGTCCATGCTACATAACCAATCAACCAGTCAACCAGTCCACCGGTCAACTGTCCTGGTCGGGGATGTTTCGTCGGCGGGTTTTGGTTTGGCTGTGCTGGCGTTTCTCATCGAGGCGTCGCTGTCGGCTGGCTTTAGTGGGGGTGGTTTTTCGCCTGGTTTTTGGCGGCGTTACCGCTCGCAACAGCAGCGTGCGAAGCCTGTCTATCGCGTCGTCGCGGTTGCGTTGCTGTGTGCGATATCGCCTGGCGTCTATCACGACAATCCCCTCAGCGGTCATGCGTCGGCCTGCCAATTTCGCCAGCCTGTCCTTAGCTGATTGCGACAAGGCTGGGCAGGAAAGTGCGTCAAAACGGATTTGACAAGCTGTGGCGAGTTTGTTGACGTTCTGCCCGCCAGGCCCGGACGAATGCACAAAACGAACCTGAACCTCGCCAGCGGAAATCGAAATGCCTCGTGTAATATGAATCATTTTGTCAGGATTCAGGAAAAACAAAAATTTTTTTACCGCGAAAGAACGCAAAGAACACAAAGAAAAAAAGCTATTAGTTTGTAGATCATGCAACTTGTTGCATGGCAAAAACGGAAAAACATGGGCGAGACGCCCACGCTACGTAGCCAGTCAACTATTTATTGTCCAGGCCTCCGAATCTTCTGTGTCGTTCGGCGAAGGCTTGCAGGGCTTTGTGGAGTTCTTGCTCGTTGAAGTCAGGCCAATGCGTTTGCGTCGCGTAAAACTCGGAGTAGGAAACTTGCCAGAGCAGGAAATTGCTCAGCCTCATCTCGCCGGAGGTTCTTATTACCAGGTCGGGGTCCGGCACGCCGTGGGTGTCGAGATTTTCACCCAGCATGGCTTCGTCGATATCGCCCGGGCTGAGGCGCCCCGCCGCTACCTGGGCGGCGAGTTTCCGGGTAGCGTCGACGATTTCCCCGCGTGAGCTGTAATTGATAGCCAGGCTCAGAAACATCCCCGTGTTGCTCGCGGAAACTTTCGTCGACTCGTCCAGTTCGTCCAGCACAGACTGCGGCAGCTCGTCGCGCCGGCCCAGGTGTCGCAGGCGAATATTGTTGGCCATGATCGTAGGCCTTTCGCCAGCCAATCGCTCGGCGTAAATCTGCATCAGCGCGTCGATTTCCTCTGCTGGCCGAGACCAATTTTCGATGGAGAAACTGTACAGAGCCAGGTTGGTCAGCCCCAGCCTGGCGGCCTCGGCGACGATTTTGCTCACGACCTTGGCACCGGCTCGGTGTCCCATCACCCGGGGCAGGCCCTGACGCTCAGCCCAGCGGCCATTGCCGTCCATTATAATCGCTATCGAACGCGGAAACCGATCCTCGTCAATACCCAAGGCCCGGCGGGCAGCTAACGTCTCTTCCGGAGAATATATGGGCATGAGTTGCTCCTGACAAAAAAAACGGCAGAACACGAATGGCACGAATAAAAAACTAATAAACACGAATTTTTTGAAAAGAAAAAGAAAAAAGAAGCAAAAACAGCAAACTACGAAATACACGAAAAAACGCGAAAACGGATTTTTTGTAAAAGCAGAAACAGCGAATCACGAATTTGAAAAAAGTAATCAGTAATCAGCTAGCAGTAATCAGTAAAGCAAAAACAGCGCACCACGAATGAAAAACGAATGGCAGGGGGGCATTGGACATTGGGTATTTGGTCATTGGTTTTTTTCTCGTCATTCGGAATTCGTCATTTGCTGTTTCTATTGCCTATTCCCTATTTACTAAAAATTTCGTTTCGTGCGCGATTGTTTGTTCTCTGCCTGGCCCTACGCTTACTATGCCCACCGGTCTGCCTATCAGCTGGGAGACTCTGTTGACGTATGCTTTGGCGTTGGCGGGGAGTTCTTCGAAGTTTTCGCAGGCTGTGATATCTTCCGACCAGCCTGGCAGGGTTTCGTAGACGCATTCGAAATCGCCCAGTACGCCCGGGTCGAGTTGGTCTACTTCTCGCCCGTCGATGCGGTAGCCTGTGCAGATTTTCAGTTCATCCATGCCCGAGAGCACGTCCAGCAGCATCAGCGCCAGCTCGTCCACGCCGGAGAGGTCAGCTGTATATTTCACGACCATCGTGTCAAGCCAGCCGCAACGTCTAGGCCGGCCTGTGGTTGTGCCAAACTCGCGACCCTGCTGACGAATACGCTCGCCGATCTCGTTGTCCAGTTCCGTCGGAAATGGCCCAGCCCCCACGCGTGTGGTGTAAGCTTTCATAATACCGACGACCGACCCGACGGATGACGGTGGCACGCCGGCTCCGCCTGGCACGCCGCAGGCGCTGACCGATGAGCTGGTAAC
>QNCB01000400.1 GCA_003644335.1 Planctomycetota bacterium
CGTGAGGCGGTTAGAATCTTTTCAGCCAGTCAGTTATCTCTGGATACCAACAGTAAAAGTGACACGTTCGTTACACAGAGCTACACAGAGGAGTCACGGAGAGTCTCAGAGTGCTTTCCGCTGCGAGTACTCGCGGCAGGTCCCTGTATATCTCTGCGTCTTCTCTGCACATCTCTGTGTAAGTTCATATTACAACCACCTGATTACGTCGCCTGCTTTGCCGAATGGATTGGGATGAAAATAAAATCTGACCCACCCCAGGATGCGAATCTTTGTAAAGCGACAAATGATTTGAAAACCCAACTTGTCGTGCAGATTCAACGAGGGTGTGTTGTCCACCGTTATCAGTGAAAGCGCGCGTTTGTATCCCTTTTCTTTGCCTAGTTCGAGCATGTGTTGAATTGGACTTTGGATAAATTCTGCATCGGTCTTCAGCTTGAACTTTAACAAATTTGCGGCAAAATTGGGACACCATGAATATCCAAAAAAGCGTGTCCCAGCTCAAGCAGTTTCGGCAGGCGATGTACGAAGCATTTGGCCTCCGACGCGATGCCCTGATGGAGTTAGTCGATGCTCTATCTAGTACTCCTGATGCGCGGTCGGTGGCAGAATTGAGCCTGAGCCCTTTCTTCCGCCGAGAATACCCCAGCGTGTATGATGCCATTGCCTGTCTGTTCCGGCCCAGCGAGCCGGAGAAAGCCGACGAAGAACGGCGGGAGTGGGAACAGAAATGGATGCGGCTGATAGCATCCTATCTGCTAGAACCACAAGAACGAAAGTTTTGGTTGTTTGGTATAGATGTCGTACCCATCCCCCGTCCATTTGCACCGACATTGCCGGATCGTACTTTTGTGTATCAGCCCAACACGATTAGTGGAAATAAGCCAGTAACTATCGGACACCAGTACTCTCACCTGGTCTTTTTTCCAGAAAAGTTCAACGACGACGATGCGCCGTGGACTGTGCCACTGATCGTGCGTCGCATACACAGTGACGAGAAAGCCACCACAGTGGGGGTTGAGCAAATCAACGCCTTGATGGGGGACGAAACGTTGCCCTTTCACGACGAGCTTTGTGTAAGCGTGGGAGACACCGTCTATGGCGCAGTGACGCATTTGGGGCCAGTGATGAAGCAAAATCACGAGAATCTGGTCATCGTGGCTCGATCCCGAAACAATCGGGTGTTCTACCGCCAGCCCCCACCAGTGGAGGGGAAGAGCAAGCCGGGCCATCCTACTTGGTATGGGGAACGCTTCGACCTGAAAGATTCCGATACTTGGGGCGAGCCCGACGAGGTGACCGAGGTTCCCTTCATCACACGCAGTGGCCGTCACTATCGGGCGAAACTGGAAGGATGGCACGATCTCCTGATGAGCGGGAAGCGTGAGTGGCCGATGCATCAACTTCCTTTCACCCTGATCCGGGTGCGAGTGCTGGACAAAGAAGGAAACCAGGTCTTCAAACGTACGATGTGGCTGATCGTGATCGGGAAGCGTCGTCGTGAACTTTCCATCCTGGAGGCGTGGGAGGCTTACGGACAACGCTACGATGTCGAGCACTACTTCCGCTTCGGCAAGCAGCGATTATTGGAGCGTGCCTACCAAACGTCAGACGACGAGCACGAGGAGAACTGGATGTATATTGTGGCGTTGAGTAAAACGCAACTGTGGAAGGCTCGTGATTTGGCCCGATTGCTACCGCGTCCGTGGGAGCGACGCTTGCCCGAGATGAAAAGGAAGACGCCGGGGCCAACTTTTGTGCAACGGGACTTTGGGCGAATTATTCGGCAGATTGGGACACCCGCCCAACCGCCCAAACCCCGTGGTAATTCCCCAGGTCGAGCCAAAGGGGAAAAACAAATGCCTCGGAAGCGCCATCCGGTCATCAAAAAGGGCGAAAAAGCCCCCCAACCGGCCTGAAACTACTTGTTAAGGTTCAAAAGTCAACCGGCCAATTGCGACCGGCTATTTGCACTTGTCCAAAGTCCAAGTTGAAGTAACGTGCTCTGAATACCTTGACGCCGAAAAGCTGGTCTGGTAAATAGGTCAAAGATGAACACTTCGTCCCGAGACAGTGGAGCGTAGGTACGCTCCACGCTGGGGTCAACTTTTGGCGTAAACCAGCCATGCGCCACTGGCTGATCGTCTCTGAGGGCCACGACGCAGGACCGTCCTCTCTCCAACAGCATCTTGTACCATAACATGTCTGATGATTTTTTCATTGTCGCCAAAAGATGCAAGTCACTGAGCCGTACTTGTTTGAGAACCAGTCCATTGACTGGTTGAACGATTGGCGCTGCTTCTTGTAGCGAGCAAGTCATGAGGAAACAATCGCCACGGAAGAACAACCACTGTGTGATGACTCGTACCGATCTCACTACAGCAGGATAAAGCCCCTGTGACGTCCGAATTTGGTCGAAATGCTCGAGAGCTTCCTTCAACTTTGCCATTCGACGATGCGTTGACTTGACCATCCGTGAATTGCCTACATTCGATAGTTACGTAAAAAGTGTGCGGTAAATGATGTATCCCAACTTGCTCAACTTTAGCCGCATCTGGGCGTGTGTGTAGATGTTGCGACCATAAC
>QNCB01000401.1 GCA_003644335.1 Planctomycetota bacterium
AGCACCGTAGCTCCCCTGGCTCCGAATTCCTCAGCCTGGTCTGCTGCTCGCTGACAGGCTTCGTTCTCGCCGGAGAGTACGCTTTGGCCTGGGCAGTTCAAATTCGCGGGGGTGCGCACTTGGCCCTGGGCAACCTTCTCGCACAGAGCGGTAGCCTGGGCTACGTCTGGGCCTATCAGGGCGACCATGCCGCTGGGCCTGGCCAGGGCGGCTGATTGCATCAGCTCGCCTCGCCGGGCTACGAGCTTGACGCCCGTCTCGAAGTTCATCGCCCCAGCTGCGTAAAGCGCGGTGTACTCGCCCAGGCTTAGCCCAGCCAGGACGTCAGCTTGGAGCTTGCCCTTGCTCCACAACGCGTCCAACGCAGCCAACATCGCGACGGAAACGGTGAAAATAGCAGGTTGGGCGATGTCCGTGCGATTGAGTTCGTCCTCCGGGCCTTCGAAGCAGAGCTGCTTTATAGCCAGCCCAGTGGCAGCCTCAGCCCGGTCGAATATCGCCGCCGCAGCTGGGATAGCTTCGCAGATATCCTTACCCATGCCAACAAACTGTGCACCCTGTCCCGGAAATATAAATGCGGTTTTACTCATCGTTGTCCCTGTGTTTGAAACAATGCTTGCCCGTCATCAAGAGTCCACGGATTACACGGATTTTTTTAACCAAAAAAACTCTGTGAAACCGAAGGTTCACTAAATCGCTTTTTAAGCCGTGAAATCCGTGGACTCCTATTGCCTATTGCCTGATCACAGTTTTATCGTTGCCCCAGCCCAGGTCAGGCCTGCTCCAAAGGCTACTATTATTACTGTCGAGCCTGGGCCTACGGCGCCTTTTTTTACCGCTTCGTCCATGGCCAGGGGAATCGACGCCGCAGACGTGTTGCCGTATCGGTCGATGTTGACGTAGACCTTGTCCATCGGAAAATTGTACTTGGAGGTAGCGGACTCTATGATGCGGATGTTGACCTGATGCGGTATGACCATATCGACGTCGTCAACGCCCAGGCCACACTTTTCCATGCAGTCGCCCAACAGCCATTGCATCTTGTCCACGGCGAACTTGTAAACATCCCGGCCTCGCATTTTCACGTAGTGCAATTTTTCGTCCACGGTCTCGTGCGTAGTGGGGTGCCTGGTTCCGCCGCCGGGCACATGGATGAAGTCCCATCCGCTCCCGTCAGCTCCCATCACGGTATGCACCACGCCCTTATCAGGCTCGCTCGTCGGCTCGAGCACCACAGCCCCAGCTCCGTCGCCGAAGAGAATGCAGCTGCCCCGGTCGGTAAAGTCCGCCACCCTGCTCAGGCAGTCCGCCCCGATAACCAATACCTTTTCATACTTGCCGGTCTCGACAAATTGGCTCGCTGTGGTCAGGCCATAGACGAACCCGCTGCAAGCTGCGGACAGGTCGAAGGCTGGGATGTTTTTCGCGCCGATAGCGTCTTGGACGAAACAAGCGGAGGCTGGGAATGGCATATCCGGCGAGACCGTGCCGCAGACGATGAGGTCCAACTCATCAGCCTGGATTTTCGCACTGGCCAGGGCGTTTTTCGCAGCCCGGGTAGCCAGCATCGAGGTCGTCTCGCCGTCGGAGACGATGCGTCGTTCTTTTATGCCGGTTCGCTTGGCTATCCACTCGTCGGAAGTATCGAGAATCTTCTCGAGGTCGTGGTTGGTCATAACCCTCTCGGGCGCAGCTGATCCGAATCCTGTGATTGTCGCTCGTACTGCACCGGGCATTCGATACTCCTAGCCTTGTGAGAGTTGTTGGACAATATGTTTGTTTACTTCGTGGGCCGCTACTTCCATCGAGACGCGTACGGCGTTCATGATACCCTTTGACTTGCTGGCTCCGTGGCAGATAATCCAGATTCCGTCCACGCCCAGCAGCGGTGCCCCGCCATAATCGTCCGAGTCGTGCAGGTGGGATATTTTGTCCAGCCCCTGCATTATGCGGTCTTTCTGGTCTGGCATGGTAGCTATCATGCCATGAACGAGACTTTTCAACAGCCCGGCTCCGATGCTCTCGACCAGCTTGAGGATAACATTGCCGACGAAACCTTCGCAGATCATAACGTCGCAGACGTCGCGGACGAGGTCGCCGCCCTCGACGTTGCCGATGAAGTTTACGTTCGGGTCTGCCCGGAGCAGCTCGGATGTTTTTTTGACCAGGTCGTTGCCCTTGCCCTCTTCGCCGCCGACGCTTAAGAGTCCGACGCGCGGGTTTTTCATGCCTCGAGCAGCTTGGTAATACAGCGACGCCATCACGCCATATTGGTACAAATGCTGTGGCCTGCAGTTTACGTTGGCTCCGACGTCGCACAGGGCTACGGGCGTTTTCGCACCCGGAGCCAGCACTGTAATGCCAGGCCTCTGCACGCCCTTGAGCCTGCGGAGCATCATCTGGGCAGCAGCTACGCACGCGCCGGTGTTGCCCGCGGAAATGCAGGCGTCCAGCTTGCCCTGACGATGCAGCTCGGTCATTACCACGATCGAGCTGTCGGGCTTGTTGCGGATAGCATCGACGGGAGACTCAGCCATATCGACAGCCTGGGATGCGTGGGCGACCTCGATGTGGCCACAG
>QNCB01000402.1 GCA_003644335.1 Planctomycetota bacterium
ATTAAATCGGTGGTTTTTTGTATATCCGTTCCAAAATGAAAAACGGAAGCCCCTATTTCTGGGATTTTATGAATCACGTGGTCGATCTGTCCTTCATTATGATACACCCTGATTGCCTTTGGGTATTGTGCGTATATTTCCCGCATATAGGGGAGGAAGAATTCCTCAAAATGATCTGACGAGATTTGGGTTGGAAAGTGATCCGCAATGATCAGCTGACGAATGGAACCATACTTTTTTTCGAGCAGCTTGAGCCATTCGATAAGTCCATCAGTTACAATCCGCAAAATAAGCTTAACCCTGACGGGATCCAGCACTACATCCATTAGAAACTCCGAATATCCCCTGATCATCGCGGCCGTTTCCAACGGCCCCATCATGAAGACCGTTCCCTGCATATAGTGATACTTGTTCAGCAACGGTGCATCCGCATTTTCGAGAAGATAATCAATATCCTCTATTACTTTCCGTGCCATCTGACCTGAAGCGATATCCGGGACTTGCCAATTGTCCACTTGCTTGATGTCGGCAAATATGGGTTCCGCAGCAGGGGCTTGTTGTTTTTGCCAATGAACGGGACACCCAAAAATCGCAGGCTCGGCAACCACCCCGTAATCAGGATATACTCCCGGCATTAGTATTGCGTCAGGATACGTTTCCTGCATTTTGCTTTGAACCACTAATTTTGTTCTGTTGTCTTTGTAATAATCACCAATTGGAATATTCAGTTCATTGGCAAAGCCATGACCAATAGACCATAATACAACCGGAACTTTATTGGGAACTTGCCCGTTCACAGCTGCGTGAAAATCTCTTAGCAGTTCTTTTGTTGTATTTGTCGCAGCATAATTCATCGCATGACAACTCCACCATTAAAATCAAAAGTAGCTCCATTGGTATAAGAACATTCATCCGTACACATAAACACCAGACTCGGAGCCATTTCTTCGGGAGTTGTCATTCGCTTCATGGGTAGCATTTCGCGAATTTCTTCCTGCCTGCTTTTTGGTAAACTTAATATTTGATCTGTCAACATGGTGCCGGGGCAAAACAGGTTGACTGTAATTCCGTCTCCCACGACTTCTTTAGCGATTGACTTGCTGAACGCTATTTGTGCTCCTTTTGTGCCGCTATAAGAGCTTGCTCCCGCAAAAGATCCAAATTGACCGGAAGCTGAGGTAACGTTGATGATTTTGCCTTTCCCCCGTACTTTCATTGCTCGGCATACGTGTTGAGAAAGAAAATAATTGCTTTTAGCATTGATCGCCATCTCTCTGTCCCATTCCTCTTCTGTCAGATCACAAAAGGGTATTCTTTGGCAAATTGCCGCATTATTGATAAGAACATCGATTTGTTTAAATTCACTGATTATATCAGCGACCAATGGCTCCAATTGTGGGATATCAGACAGATCCGCAGGATATGCCTTTACAGTTGGGAACTCTTGGGTTGCCTCAATGAGCTCTTCAGCTTTTAAATCAATGGCCACTACGGTCGCGCCCTGCTCTACTAAAGCTGGCACCGTGGCTTTGCCCAATCCTCTTGCCGCTCCGGTAATCACTACTACTTTGTTGTCTAGTCTGTACATGTTAATTTCCTTTTTTATGGTTAAGTAGGTTAATTTTTTTCCACTATAATGTTCTTTGAAGATTTTGCGGATAAACAGGCGGCATCTATCGCCTGCATAGCTACGTGCCCCAGAGAGGCAGGAGAGCCGTTGTTTGCCTTCCCTATAATCAAGTCGACAAAATTATTCGCCGGAGCATCAATCGGATAGATTTCGTCCTCGGCTAAGTCCGGGTATTTGATGACCTCTCCGTCCACGTTATGGTGTTCAAGGGTTCCTTTCCAGAGTTCCTGAAACAGCATTCCTTCCGTCCCATATACTCTCACTTCAAAATTCCGTTCGGTTCTCATCGTGGCACCATTCGTTGCCACGGACACCAGAACGCCATCATTCATCATAATACTTAGAGTGTTATAAACATCCACGGGCAACCCGTCATTATCGAAGCGGGCAAAAACCTCTTTGGGAAGAGACCCGGTTATGAAGCCCAGATAGGCCAGAATATGGGATGACTGAGTATAGATATGTCCGCCGCCAGCTACTTTTGGATCGCTGTATGATGATATTCCGGGGGTCTGGTAAGGGTCTGGAACATGTTGCTTTGACGCATTAGCAGCGGCCTTTGACCATTCCTTCCCTTTATACAACCCATTGGAAAAATTAGTCATTAAAATACTAATCATTTTTATTTTTCCCAATTTGCCCGATTGGAGTAACTGCTTACATTCAACCGTATGCCGCGTGTAATGCCATGGACAACTGATCACAAAGTGCAGATCGTTCGCATTCGCCAGTTCCAGCAGTTCTTTTGATTCGCTGGCGGTAATGGTCATAGGTTTTTCAATCAGAACGTGCAAACCCCGCTGTAGAGCTGATTTTGCGTGTGAATAGTGCATGTTGGGAGTCGACGCAATAACCACGCCTTTCAGTTCCGGCAGTGCAAGGATTTCATCCACATCATTCAGCCCGTATTTGACCCCGTAATGACGAGCCGTTTCCTC
>QNCB01000403.1 GCA_003644335.1 Planctomycetota bacterium
CCGCAGCGATCTCGTACTTGATTATCAGCAAGGGATTCTTTGCTGGTGGGGCTATGGTTTCTGCTTCCCACAATCCTATCGTCGAGAATGGCATTAAGGTGTTTAATCACCGAGGAGTAAAAATCGGTGATGAGACTGAACTTTTCATTGAAAACTTGTTCTTTGGTGACACCCTTCTCCCCTTTGAAATCCGCCCTGCTGCAATGACCGAACAGCTAAATCTTGCTCAACACTATGCCCTTGCACTTATCCGTGAGATTCTGATTCATAAACAATTGCAATCCCGCATTGTTATAGATTGCGCTCATGGAGCGGCCTCCCAAATAGGGCCTTTGGTGTTAGAGAAATTACACATTCCCCACACCGTACTCAATGCCTCCCCAGACGGCACTAATATCAACCGCGATGCAGGGAGTGAACATGTTCGTTTCAACCCTGGCTTACTGTCACAAGAATTGCACCGTTACGGCGCTAGCCTCGGTGTGGCTTTTGACGGAGACGCCGATCGAGCTGTGTTTGTGGACAAGGAAGGCCGACTGTACGATGGAGATATGGTACTTGCAATGTTGGCCCTCAAGTTACAAGCCGAACGACGCTTACAACAAAATACAATAGTCATAACACCTATGAACAATTCGGGTTTAGAGCATTACCTACGGCGACATGGAATTGCCACTCGTGTAGTACAAAACGGCGACAAATACATCACCAACGCACTCGTGGAAGATGATTTAACGTTAGGCGGAGAGATCGGACACATTATTGCGCATACCGACAGTTTCCACGTCACCGGTGACGGATTGCGCACAGCTTTGTTGGTCTTGGCTGCACTGGCAGAGTCTCCTGATGCCACGTTGCGCGATCTGGCACCTGGAATGCGCAAATGGCCTCAAGTTAAAGCCTCTGTTTGGATTGGACGTGGCACCCCTTTGCCTCGAGCAGATGCTATTCCCGGTTTGACAGTACTACTGGACAAGGTACGCAGTGTAATTCCTGATCTCACCAGTTTCCAATGTCGTCCTGCGAGCACGGAACCGGTATATCGGATTGTGCTGGAAGCGAGGAGAACCGATACCGCAGTTTTAGCTCAACATGCCCGTGGCATTGCAGAATATATTCAACAGTATGTAGGACGAGTTGGCTCGCCCATCGATATACTGGACTGCACGATGGGTGGGTTTATGCGTTAGGGACAACTTTGAAACCGCTATCCCCGTTCAATATACTCAGTCGAACAGGCCAAAGACATCCCGGAACAAGCTGCGCACCAGTTCATCAGGCAGATCATATTCCTCGACCCATCGCGGCATGTGCAACTGCGTGATTTCACGCACCAGAGCCGGATCACAATCCTCAAAGCGCTTATAAATACGGCTAAAGGTCAAGCCACGCACAAAAGGTTCCGTAGCGTACTGGTTAAAATACGACACAGCTAACAAATAGTGTCGTGCAGTATCTAGCCAGGCTTTTTGAGTAGGTTGATCCTCCAATAGTCCTTCGTCACGCGCTTGTTGCTTCCCCTCCTCGTAAACAATTGCCCCTTCCAGCAACTCGACCTGACCGAGCAATTTGTAGTAAGCATCCACACGTTCCGATTCAGTGATCACCGCCATGCCACTTCCAGGTTGTGCTACATATTGGCCAGGAATCTTGCGACGGATCTCGTCCAAGTAACGCTTTGCGTCAGCGTACTGTCCCGCTCGTGTGAATAATACGGCCAAATCCTGCATCGAATCCAGTTCTTCAACGAGATATTCATGCTCTTGGGACAACTCGATCGCCTGGCGAAAGTACATACGCCCCTGTATGAGGGCCATTTCCTGCTCGGCTTCTTGAGCGCCGCTATGCAGCAAGAGCAAGTATCGTACCCGGTAGCAGCAAGCCATCTCGTT
This sequence comes from Planctomycetota bacterium, assembly GCA_003644335.1. The sequence continues at coordinate 1,893 of QNCB01000403.1, forward strand.
CCGCGCCTGCACTTCACGAATCGGCTCATGTACTGATTCTGAGAAGAGTCGCACAGCATCCTTGAGATCGCTTTCCGCCAGGTCAGTGTAATGGAGCGCCTCTGGGTTAGAAATACTCAACTCTTGGCGCATTTCTGCCATACTACGATAAATCATGCCACGGGTGAGCAATCCCAGGCCAATGCCACGCTTGACTTCGGTGCGGCGGAAGTGAATCAAAGCTGCTTCTATTGCTTTCAACGCCTGTGCGGCGCGGCCAAAGCGAATCAGCACCAATGCCAGAGAAGCATGACTTAAAGCTTCACGATACGTCAGCCCCAAGGCTTCACGCATTTCGAGTCCTTTTTTGATCAACATGGTTGCCTGGAATTCGCCGCCCAGGCGCGCGTGAACCCGGCCCATACTATCGTTCGTGTTTGCCAGTTCTTCTTTCAGGCTCGTAATGCGGAAAAGACGGATAGCTTGCTGAAACTCGCGCAGCGCCAGATGGTACTGTCCGATGTACATCCAGTGGGTATATCCCAGATTATTGTAAGTACGCCCCAACACCAGGCTCGAGCGCCAGCGCTCGAAATCGCTCAATTTTGTTTGCGCTTCTTCCAAATCTGCGTCGGAATACAATTCCGGAAGTAAATCAATGACCCGTTGATATAGTTCCAACGCCTTGTC
>QNCB01000404.1 GCA_003644335.1 Planctomycetota bacterium
CCTTACAACTCAACATTACCAGCCCCGCCCGTATAAAGAGATAACCTATGAGAATATATAATTCAACCGGTATAACTTCGCGAGGCCCGTTGGCTGCTGATGCGGACTTCGATATCCACGCAACCTCTGAAACTGTTGTTACAGAATCTGCGGGCGATAGTGCTGTTATAGTAGAAGATATGAATATGGATGAGCACACGGAAAGTTCATTTTATTCAAAGCATTTCGTGCACATAGAAAATGCAGGCCAGGCTGTCCTGGATAAAATTGTATTAGAAACGCCGGATACGTTGATAGCTTCTGTTGTAGGCAATGAGGTGGATAGATTATCCGATGGTATTGCTCGAATAGTGGCAAGGCACCCATTTGTATCGAAGCGATTGGATTTATCTATGGTAGAAACAGTGGGTGCTACTACGCAGGTGTTCGAATCTTTTGTAACAGGCAGCTTGGCTCGCGAATGTGCTGATGCTGTCGATTCTCGCATCGCCGGAGAAACGCCAAGCGTAGCAAAGCCGATATTCACTACGCAAAATCATACTACGCCCAGCTATGTTCGTAACCCGGATTGCTGGGCAGCTGGCCTCGACTTCACTTGCATCAGCCCGTGGAATAGTACGGGCGGAGCACTGCGAGCCGGAACACTTGTCAGCCCAAGGCATATTGTATTTGCCAAGCATTATATGATTGACGTCGGGGCGACAGTGCGATTTGTAAAAATGGATGGTACGGTGGTTGACCGTACTATGACTGCTCGGGAATACCTCGGCGATTATCTAGGAGGCAGCGGCAACGGGCCTGCATTTATACAGCAAGATGTTTGTGTTGGGCTACTGGATTCTGATGTGCCCAGCGGAATAAATTTCTGTCAGATACTTCCGTATTCAATAGCGAATCAGCTACCCAACATTGTTCATGGGATACCTGCCCTTTGTATAGATAGAGAAGAGAATGCTCTGGTTAAATGTTTTTACGCTTATTCTGATATTGCCCGAGCGATGCGAAACCCAACCCAGTCGGCGAGAGCATCTTTCAATGAGCCTCTTATTTCAGGGGATTCAGGGAATCCAGGGTTTTTGATTATTGATAGTGAACTAGTATTGATAACCACCTGGACTTATGGTGGCGAAGGTGCCGGGCCTAATTACGGGTATCTAATAGATGAAGTCAATACTGCCATGGCTGCACTCGGCGGTGGGTATCAATTAACTACAAAAGACTTGTCGGGTTATCCGACGTACGACGGTGGGTCTTCGAGTTGATGACAGGTGAATAATGATCGGGCTGAAGTTTAAAAACCAGGGCATGTTTTTCGATTCGCCGAAAGTAATCCTGGCGGTCGACAAAGCTACCCGGCGGGTGTTCAGCAGGTTTGGAGCTTTCGTGCGACGGAGCGCCAAAAGCTCTATTCGTAGGCGAAAACGCATCAGTACCCCTGGCCAGCCGCCGAGCAGCCATAGCGGGCTGCTGAAAAAGTTTATCTGGTTCGGATACGAGCCGAGCAACAAAAGCGTGGTAATAGGCCCGGTGATGTTGAACAGCAAAAGCGGCAACGCACCGGAAGCCCTGGAGCACGGCGGCATGTCGATTGTGCTTGATAGCCTGCGAAAAAACAGGAAGAAGCGAAAGATAAATATCGCAGCCAGGCCGTTTATGGGCCCAGCCTTTGAGAAGGAAAAACTAAAACTGCCCGCGATGTGGAAAGACAGTGTTGGGCAATAATCAATAGGCAAGTAGGCAAATAGGCAAGTAGGCAAGTAGGCAAACAGGCAATAGGAGTAAGTGAAATGGCAGAATTCGTATTAGGCATGAATGCGGCGTTGTATCAGGGCGTTGCGGGCGCGACGGCTCCGGGGTCTATGACGCTGGTGGACAATGTTCGGGATGTAACGGTCAACATGGAGGCTGGCGAGTCGGACGTTACAACTCGCGGCAATTCCGGTTGGCGTGCGACGGCTCCGACTTTGCGGGAATGTACCGTCGAGTTTCAGATGGTGTGGAGGCCTGGCGATGCGGTTTTCGAGGCTATAAAAGAAGCGTTTTTGACAGCTGGGACGGTCGCCCTGGTGGCGTTGGATCAGGCGCATACTATAACCGGCGCACAGGGGCCACTTGGTGATTTTGCGATTACTAACTTCACTCGCAACGAGGCGTTGGAGGAAGCCATCGTCGCGGATGTTACGGCAAAACTCGCACGGTTCGAAGAATGGCATGAGGCATAACTATGAAAACTTTCAAGGATTCCACAGGGCGAGGTTGGAAAATCTCGCTGACACTCGGCTCGGCCATGGCGGTCAAAGACGCTTTGGGCGTTGACCTTTTGCAGCCCGAACAAGGTGACCCGCCATTGCTGACGAGACTTGGCACGGACGAGATGCTTTTGGGCGAGGTGATTTGCGCGTTGCTGGCTGACCAGTTCGAGGCCAACGGCGTCGATGGCTCGGAAGTTCGCCGAGCGTTTGACGGGGCGACCATGCTGGCGGCACAGACGGCGTTTTACGATGAGCTTATAGATTTTTTCCGCAGCCGCGGTCGGACGGACAGGTCAACGGCGGTCGCAA
>QNCB01000405.1 GCA_003644335.1 Planctomycetota bacterium
CACCGAGACGTAAATCCGATCGCCGACCACACGCAGCATAGGCTCGCCCAGAACCATGTCCCCGCCGCCTGTAACCTGGCCCGGGGCAGCGGCTGTCTCGGGAGCCAAAACCGTAGCCATAGCCTCAGCGACCAACTCCTCGGAATCTATCTCCGCAATGGCGGAAGCCAACTGCTCGTCGATATCCGCACGGGTCTGAACTTCCTCCGCTGCGAAATCGTCAACAATATTTCCACCAAAATCTTCGTCAAGTTCCTCCTCGAGATCGTCTTCCTCAACGCCATCCGCCACATCGGCGATAGGTTCAGCCTCAAGCTCAGCCTCTTCGACATCCTCGATATCCTCGTCGGGTTCCTCGACGTCCTCGACAGTATCCGCCGGGGCAGGAGCTTGAACTTCCTCTGGCTCCTCTGGCTCCCCAGACTCTTCTGGCTCTTCGACTTCCCCCAGCTCTTCAGCGGGGAGTTCCGCGTCAGCTTCAGCGGGAGGAACTTCCACAACCTCACCGTCAACTTCAGCCAGGCCCTGCTCGTTATCCAGCGGAGCAACCTCAGCGGGCTGCTGCTTGTCCATCGACGGCGGAGCAGCCTCAACGGGCGTCTCTTCCGCGACGGGCGGCTCGGCTGGTGGCTCGACTGTTGGCTCGGGGGTTTCGTCTTGCGGGGCAGGCGGAGATTCCTTGACCCAGTCGGGCACTTCCATGGAACCTACGCCTTGACTTAGTATTTCGAAAAGGGCCTTACTGTTCTTTTTCCGTGCCATAACGAAACGCCTTACACTCTATGCTGAAAGCCTACACCGCAACCGACAGAGTATCACCCAACCAAACCCATGTCAACAACCACGAGGCCCTTAAATTGGATAGTGAGCGACCGGATTTTCTGGCGGGGGTTCCTGCCTTTCAGCAAGCAGCCCTGAAAGGGCGAAACATACCAGCCCAGGGCAACGCCCTGGGCTGGTATGTTTAACCGCTGCGGGGTAAGAAACAAAAACATATCGCCCGACCAACCCCCTGGCGGAGTTTATTTTTGCGAGCCAGGATTTCCGCTCCCCGATCGGGTCGAGGTCGAGCTTCGCGGGAATGACACCCGTCTGTTTGTAAAACAAACCGAAATTCGAAATCCGAAATGATCAGCTAGTTTATTTCGGGCTGGTTGTCTTGCCGGGCCAGGTTAGTACTGCGCCGGTGTCCGCGGAGGTGGCGCAGGCGGCGTATCGTCCGAGGGAGCCATGCGTTATCGGAGTTTTTGGCGCGGTGTGGGTCTTTCGTCTGCGGGCAAACTCAGCTGCGGAGACTTTCGCGTTTAGCAGGCCTGCTGGGATATCGATCTCGATGACATCGCCGTTTTTCAGCAGGCCAATCTCTCCGCCAGCTGCAGCTTCTGGCGCGATGTGTCCGATGCACGCCCCAGCAGTGCCGCCGGAGAATCGCCCGTCGGTTATCAACGCGCATTTCTCGCCCAGGCCCATGCCTTTTATGTAGCTGGTGGGGGCGAGCATTTCCTGCATGCCCGGGCCGCCGCGTGGGCCTTCGTTGCGGATGACGACGACATCACCTGGGCTGACTTTCCCGCTGAGGATGCCGTCGCAGGCGTCTTGCTGACATTCGAAAATCACGGCTGGGCCCGTGTGCTTGTACATTTTGGAGTCCACGCCGGCGAGTTTGACGACCGAGCCGTCGCTGGCGATATTGCCCCGCAGCACAGCCAGCCCGCCGGTTTTCGTAAAGGCGTTTTCCAGCGGACGGATAATGTCCTGCCTCGCAAGCCTGGCTGTGTTTAGCGTCGGCAGTTTTTCCGCCTTGCCGCTACGATACATCGCCTTGACAGCGTCGAGACTCCTGCCCGTCGCCTGCCAACCCTTGCTGTAAATCTTCTTCGCCAGCGGGCAGAGTTTCTTGCTGCGCAGCGACCATTTTTCCAGATTCCGCATCAGAGTTTCGCCCGTAACAGTCATCGCGTCGATGTTCAGCAGGGCGGGCTTATCCCACCAAAGTTGCCCCATGATAGTGTGAACGCCGCCGGCCCGGTGACAATCCTGCATGTGATAAATCTTGCCCTCCGGCGTAGCTGAGGGCGCGATGCGACAGATGTTCGGCGTTCGGCGGGAGATTTTCTCGATGTCTGCCAGCGTGAAATTCACCCCAGCTTCGTTGGCCATAGCCAACATGTGCAGGACGGTGTTCGTGCTGCCACCCATCGCCATGTCCAGGGCGAAGGCGTTGGCGAAAGCCTTGCGGGTAAGGATATTCCGCGGCAGGAGTTTGTAGCTGCTCTTGCAACCCGTGCGAATCCACTCCTTGGACATCTTCACGATTCGCTGTGCAGCGAGCTTGAACATCTCCATGCGAACCGGGCTGGTAGCCAGTATCGTACCATTGCCAGGCAAGGCCAGGCCTATGGCTTCGGAGAGGCAGTTCATGCTGTTGGCGGTGAACATGCCGCTGCAGCTGCCACAAGTCGGGCAGGTGTTGTTCTCATACTCGTTGAACTTCTTTCGGCTCATTTTGCCCGTCTTCAGCTGAGCGACGGCGTAGAACGAGTCTATCAGATCGACATCGC
>QNCB01000406.1 GCA_003644335.1 Planctomycetota bacterium
ACGCCCGTGGCCCAGTCCCACGCAAACGTGGTCGCGTTGCCTCCTGCATCCTGTGTCTTGTTCAGCAGGCCCGCCGCGTTGTAGGTGTACACCAGCGTGGACGTGATCCCCTCCGCCCGCACCATCCGCCCGGCGGCGTTGTACGCGTATGTAAATGTGCCGTCGTGCGTCAGGTTGCCCCGCGCGTCCCAAGTATACGGCACACTGCCTGCGGATGTCAAGCGGTTGGCGGCGTCGTAGGTGTAGATGTGGACGCCGGTGGTGTCCGTCATTGCGGTGCGGTTGCCTACGGCGTCGTACTGGTACTCGAATTGCTCACCGGTGGAGTAGGCGGCGTCCGTGAGACGGTTGAGCGGGTCGTAGGTGTAGCTGATGACGCGAGTGGTGGTCGTGTAGCCGCCACCGCTGGTGACGGTGATATAGTTCGTCCGCGTCAGCGTATCCGAGCCGCCCGGCCCGGTGGCCGTCAGACTCACCGTGTAGACGCCGGTGGCTGTGTAGGTGTGGGTTGGATGGGTGATGACGCTCAGCTATGCCAGAGTGGGTTGAGACAGAGCCGAAACCCAATCTACTTGCTGATATGCCACTTTCTAATAACCCGCAGCGCATCCTTGCACGTTGGTCTGGCAGAGACATCCTCATACGGCCCTTCGTAAGTGATTGACAGGCCTGCTGGCATACCAGGACGCTCTCTCTCGTAGTAGCTCACCACGATTCGCTCGTTGAGTTCTCCGTCAGGTGTCGTGTACGTCCGTCCACTGCGGTGCGACTCCTGCTCGCCAATCCAGACGTACTCGTCACCTTCCCACACAAAGGCCACCGTTCGATATCTCCTGTCGCCCTCAATGTGGAGCATCACATCGTAGCCGTGGTCTCCATAAGTCTGTCTCTCAATGCTCACTATTGAGTCTGGATCGATTTCGGTCAAGCAGTACTGCTCACGGTCGATCTCATACATGGCTGAAAAAGGTTCCAGTCTCTCGTCGTCCAGACTAAATTGGCCCCCATAACCTGATGGGTCATAACAGCTAAGTGTAGCGCAAAGCAAGACCAGGAGTAGGATGAGAATGCATGGCTTCTTCCTCGTGTTGGAATCTCGTATCTTCACTACTTGGCCTCCTCTGGATGACCTTCTCAACTGGTCGCCTGCTAGTCGCCACCGGCAATAAGAAGCAGTTGAGCCGTAACTCTGAATCCGTGGTGTCTCGTATTCCCGATGCATGGCTTTATTCCTCACCACCTTGCACCTTGCTATGGGCAGCCGCCACAAACCCCTGGCGGGATGTCCTCTGTCCAATGGAAATACTGATACATGTTGCCCCCACATCCCATTTCTGGGCAGAACCAATTCGGGGAAGTTTCCTCACGCTCTGGTCTTCCTAGAGTTGGCATCCAATCGAAAGGCGGCCTGAGGAATGATTCCCGACTAGTTGGATTATACACCTCGAAGTTCGCGGTTCCATCGCGGTTGTTTGTAATCTTCACTGCGTAGCTTCCGAGAGTCCCACATATAGAGGCCTGATTGTATTCGGTCTGGAAAATTATCTGTACGCCAACCACACCCTCACACTTGAATTCGAGGAACAGGCGGTCCAAGTCTGACTCTCCCACCAAACGATCCAAAGCTGTATTGTCCCCAGGGCTGTACCATTTCCCATGATCGTCAGGGTTATTCCTATCCCCTATGTCATAGCAGCCACTTCGATAGAACTCGCTGCGGTATCTCTGCACACCATCATGGTTCATCAGAGCCTGCGTTGCAGAATAACTCTCATCGAAATCCCTCCTAGATGCACCCTGTTCGAAGAACCAATCTTGTATCAATAGTGTCCTCAGATCTTCCTCAGGTGGGGCGAGTCCCCACGCCTCAGCTGGATTGTGCCATAGCCAGTAGTTCTGCTCTGGGAAAGAGGGATAGTATTCATTGGCTAGCCAATCGGCATATTTCTCTCCTCCCCAGCATCCCAAATTGCCTGGCAAGCAGAAATCTCCAGGGATTATCCTATAGGGCAAAGTGGCTATGTAGGCACCAATGTCGGGGTCCTCGTCACAATTACCGTAGCCAAAGATACATATCATTCCAGTGGGATCGGTGGCATTAACGGGTCTATTGAGAACATAGACATGCCTATTGATGGCCTGTGGTCCAAATTCTCCGACCCAAAGATCCTTGCTGACGAATCTCCCTGTCTGGCCGTCATACCACTCGCCGGGGAGCGGGGCTTGGCGGATTTCCGGGAACGCTGAGAGCGTTTACGTTTCCTGGGTCGCTTTTTCTTCATGTTGATCTCCTCTGTTTAACTAGCGCGTCTTTGAAAATTTAGGGATGTGGGCTGTCCCTTTCGCGCCCTTTACGCCCCTGGGCAAGTTTTGTGGTTCATAACTCCCCTTTGCCCGCTGATCCCAATTTCAATCTCTGCCAGTAGACATCAAGATATACGTAGGCTTCCTGCAAAGTCGAGACCGGCAGTTTGAGATCCTGGGCTATGGCTGCGTAGGGTTCCGCCCAGGTCGGTGGTGGTTCCGGCAAGCAGACCGGGAGCGG
>QNCB01000407.1 GCA_003644335.1 Planctomycetota bacterium
GATGAGGGCGGCACCAATCAACCCTGCTTTCAATCCTGCTTTTCCAGTCATAACAATCTCCTTTCAATAATACTGTTGGTTATATTGATTTTTCGTATCTTCTCAATATATTGGGGAAACGCGACCATCTTGGTCGCCAGATGCCAGCAAGATGCTGGCGTTCCTCCACCTCACCCTCATTTATTGAAAAGATACATTTTTCGGCATGGTTCATTTTCGCTTCTTGAGGAGCAAAAACATCTTTACACTTTTGTAGACGCTGATTTAGCAGCTACGCGGGACAATGAAGCGAGCGCTGGTTGAGTAGCCGCCACGCTTTTTGTGGCGGCGTATCGAAACCCTTGTACTGAGCCTGTCAAAGTGGAGCGAGCGGCTTTTTCAATGAATTCCGCTGCCAAGAATTTGTAAACGGGTTTTTCAGTGCTGGCGAACCATGCCCATTTTTCAGTATGTTTTCAATAAAAGCCGGGGCAATGTATACTGCTCGCGGCCACAATTTTGCATTTTGGACTGCTCAGCCTGCGCCGCTCGCTATTCGACCAACGACTGCTTCACCAGTCTGAAAAGTGAAACTTTATGCCCGTGCCAAGTATAGCTGAGGCTTTCCTGCCTCGCGGACATAACGCGCTATGGAGAGCGCGGCTACATTTTCGTTCTTGGCGATGCGTAAGCACTCGTGACAACTTTTCAAAAAGTCGAGGCGGGACTCTATGGCAGTTAGCAAAACCGCCCTACCCCCACGATGTATCTTTTCAAAAAGTTGGGGCATTTGTAGGCCGGATTGGTAATCCGGCTGGTCGGAATACCATTCCGACCTACATTCCCCCGGATTATTGAGATGATACCCCACGATATTGGAAAGATACCTGTGGGGTAACTGCTCAGCCAGTCATTGCGAGGAGCGGCAGCGACGAAGCAATCCCCACGCTGCTTGTTTGAAAGTGGGAGATTGCTTCGCTACGCTCGCAATGACACCAGCAAGACCATTTTGAGAGCAAGTCTGCCGCTCCCTGGATATACCCGAACAGTTACACTGTGGGTATGTTCTCAATATGTTGGTTTTCACGTTCAATCACTGTCGGGCGGTTTGATAAATAGCCCCACCTCAGCCGTCTCACCGGCAGAAATGACCGATGCTGTTCCCATGATGACAGCAGAACGGTCCGTATGGCTAATTTCAAAAATCATTGAGCCAAACATCGGCCCGCCTTTGATCTCTCCATTCCAGGCGTATGTGTACAAACAATCCCCTCCGTGCCCTTGGACAAAAATACTAGTCGTCCAGCCACCCGCGTCATTAAAAGCTCTATCCAAATACCATGCATCGAGTAAAAGTGGGCCGTACTCGCAATCGGCAGGAGGCGTGAGTGTGATCGTCGGCGTGGGAGTAGGGATGACGGTCGCCGTCGGGGTAGCGGGTGGTGGGGTCAGTGTGGGAGTGGCAGTCGCAGTCGGGGTAACGGGCGGTGATGGCATCGGCGTGGGGGTAGCGGTCATCGTTGGGGTAATAGTCATGGTGGGAGTAAAAGTTGGGGCCGCCGTGGGCAGATCCGCCCAAGTGGGAGTTACAGAGATCGCCTCCTGCCCCCCCACCCTATAACCGGCAGGCGGAGGTAAGAATAGGGGTTGCATAGAATCAGATGCGAGAGAAGCAGCGTCATCTGTGATCAGCCACAGGTTTACCCGACATTCCGTCCCCTGCTCGTTCACAAAAGTGATGACTGTCGCGTCGGGCGGGAGGCCGGATGGAGTCGTTGGGATGTCAACCTGCCCCCAGGGTCTCTCGGTGTAACGGGTCAGTTGGTGGTGCGGGCCGAGCACGGTGATAGTTTTGGGGCCGGGCGTTCCTTCTACGGCGAACAGAGCCAGCCACTCACCGTCAGCGGGTAATCCGTGCCGCACTGCTACAGCGCGAGTATATTCATCCAGTATAAAAGTCGCGTACCGGCGTGTGACACGCAGGTGAATCTGTTTCCACGAGCCATTGTAAGCGGCCAGCGAGTAATACATATCGCCGTTTCCGTCACGGATGGTGTGGGCCAGCGCCCGCGTGCCCCAAAACAGGTTCGTCCAGGGGTCCATCAGTTCCTCGGGACTGGGTCGCCAGGGGACCGGCACCACCATCATCAGCCCGACCGCTCCGACCGGGCCAGATGCCGTCGGGCGGCCCATGGACTCTTTCCAAATCAAAGCGGCGACGAGGTCTGGGTCCAAATTACGCCTCTGAGCTTCTTGAAGGATCATTGGCTCCCAGCGGGTAACCGCAGGTCTCCAGTATGGGGACAGAACAGGTTCGCCGGGAGGATCCTCGCTCTGCGCAAGAGCAGGACAATGGAACGGAAGAGCTATTATCACCGCCAAGAAAAAGATGGCCCAGGGCAAACGCCAGGCCTGCATCGAGTTCAGTCGCCCTCCTTGCCCGTCGCGGGCGGGGGAAAAGTGGGGCTACTATATCGGAAAGTACAGGATTTGTCAAGATTCCGCGTTGGTTCGCGTGACCCCCGTCCGGTTCCATAAAAACCGCTCCGACTCGTACGAGTCGGA
>QNCB01000408.1 GCA_003644335.1 Planctomycetota bacterium
AGCGCGGTCGGGTGCCGGGTAGAAGCAGTGGTTGCCCACCGCTCCCCCCACAGAACCGGACGTGCTCAATTCGAGCATCCGGTTCGTCGGTAGTCATAGGCAAGACCATTCGAGCCAGTGACTAACCCAGGGCTACCGCGTATCACCCTGGGCGCATAACTTTGCTACCCCGCAGACAATTAGATTGCGTGGATGATCCTGGGTTTGGGGAGTGAATACGACAGTTCTAACTTGACGAACCTCTCCCACGTCATTCTTCGCTTGCGACTGCGCCGGTGCAGCCAATATCGCCACGCTTTCCTAACATACTCCCGAACCTTTTCCAGCGTCCGGTAGTTTCCGCGTATAGCATAGTACTGAAAGTGTCCCCGTAACTTCTGGCACAACTTCTTGTACTGATACTCTAGCGGTTCGTGGCGTTTATGGCGACACCATTCCCACGTCGCTTTCACTATTCGTCGCCAGCGTTTCTCCATCGTCTTGCGCTTGATGACCCAGTACCCCCGGCGCGACTTGGCCCAGTAATGGGTAAAGCCCAGATAGTCGAACGTGCCGTTCTTTCCGGCGTCGTCCTCCTTCCTCGGCTTCCTAAATCGTACCAGTTTCGTCTTTTGTGGATGAACGGTCAGTCCGTACCGTCCGAATCGCTTCGGCAGTACTTCTTTCACCCGCCGCGCATCGTATTCCAGTTCGCAGCCGATGACCGCGTCATCCGCAAAGCGCACTATGAATACTCTCCCTCGCATCAGCGGTTTGACTTCCCGCTCGAACCACTCATCCAACACGTGATGGAGGTATATGTTCGCCAATAGCGGTGAAATGACCCCACCCTGGGGTGTCCCCTTTTCGGAGTAGGACAGGATTTCTCCTTCCATCACCCCGGCGTGTAGCCATTTCCCTATCAGACGAATGATTCCCCCATCGTTGATGCGCTGCTTGATTATATCAAGCAGCTTGCCGTGCTCGATGTTGTCGAAACATCCACTCACGTCCAGGTCGATTATCCAGCCGATGCCCATCTTCATACACCGCTCCCGAAGCACGTGCAGTGCATTGTGCGGGCTGCGACCTTGACGGAAACCATACGAGAAATCATAAAAATCTTGCTCGTATACTGCCCCCATCAGCATCGCCACTGCCCGTTGGACAATCTTATCCTCCAACACTGTTATCCCTATCGGACGTTTCTTTCCATCATCCTCGTCGAGCCAGACCCTCTTGACTGGTGTCGCTCTATACTTCTTGTGTGCCAGCCGCTCGTGCAAGTTCAGGAGGTTTTCATCCAGGTTTTCAGCGTACTTCTTTGCCATCATCCCATCTATCCCCGGTGCTGTATCTTTCCGCAACCGGTGGAAGGCCTCCCTCAGAAAGTCCACGTCCATCAGGTGTACCAGTGATATGAACACCAATTCTGGATTCTCTCTTGCCTGCTCCGCAATCCGTTCGAGTTTCGTTGACACGGTTTCTGATTTCTGTGTATCTCCCATGTTTCCCCCAAACAGAACGTTATGCCCGGCTTCACCTTCCCTACAGTGGGTCCCTTGGGCTTCAGTTCCCCACCTACACGGCACGACGCTTTGCATCGCGCACCAGCGGTACTATGATCAGCTACGACTGCCAAAAAGCCCATCTCGGATTCCTTCGCTCTCGCTCGTCCTCCGATACCTTCTCAAAATAAGGAGACAATTTGGCTCTCCCAAGTTCCCGAGCTGCCCCCGTAAGTACATGCCCCGTTCTAAGACCCCGGTGGTGTCCCGTTCGCTCGCCTCTTTGCGTTCGGGACTGCTGCCTTCCGGTCGTTCCACGCCGTCGGCTTTCGCTCACCTGCTTCTCGGTGAACTTATCCACTGACCACGATTATACCAATTTCGAGGCTCAATAGCGCGGCCTGTACTCTTGTTCCCCCCAGCCTCGTACTCCTGTTACCAGGTTTGCACGTGGGGTTCTCTACTGACCTGCTGGCTAGGCTTTGGTCAGGTGGGACTTGAGCCTTCACTTGCCGGTATAGCTTGCCCTCCGATGCCTTTAGGTTCACTGGTCAGCTCTTTTCTCCCCGTTTCCAGGCGAGTGCCTCAATCGACCGAACCTTGCGCCTTGCAGAACTATCGCTATACCCCCTGACTCTCACCCACTGGGCAACATTAACAAATTTCCAGAGTTTATCTCCTTCCCAATGTTTCGGATTTATCTTGGCACGAGAAACGCGTTGTTAGGCGGGTGCCGCCTTTCCCATGACCTGATGCTTCCGCCAGAAAACTACTTGCTGAATTTCCCCACTCGCCAGACGGCACATTCCCCATGACGAGACACCGCCGCCTGCCACGATGCGCGGTGCGCGGGCGCGCAGCGTCCCTAGCGCACGGCGCACCTTCCTTCCCACTACGAGACACCTTTCTTTCAGGCCATGATGCGCCCGCCTTTGGTTTTCAAGGACCCATCCGCTTGAACGAAGGGCGCATGGTGGCCTGCGTGTGACCTTCCTTTTCGTCTTTTCCACTTGACTGACGGTGAAGGCGACGCCTAACGGATGAACT
>QNCB01000409.1 GCA_003644335.1 Planctomycetota bacterium
CGCCCGGGCAGTCTGCGCCCCATACAAAGCGCCGCTGGGCACGGCAATCTCGCCCATCGAATCTCGTTCCATTCTCGTCATGATAAAACCTCTTGTTTCGTAACCGTTCACAGAAAAATGAAGCACATCGGGTGGCATGGGATTATACTCTTTGTATGAAAATTATCCGAATATATTTTCGCGAGCATCGATGGCAGAAGCGTGTGGTGCTGGCGTTGCTGTCGCTGATAGCGGGCGGGGTGGCGGGCCTTTGGCTCGTGCCGATATATCGCAACTGGCAGCTTGTCCAGGCCCTGGGCAGTAGCGAGCGGACCCAGCGGCTCGCGGCTGTCGACCGGGCAACGAAGCAGGCTTACCAAGACGCAGCTTTCCGACGCCAGCTTGAAGAAGCCCTGGACACTGACAGCGACGAGCGATTCCAAGCCATCGCGACCGTGCTGCGTCGGCTACGGAAATTCGACACGCCGGGACGCGAGCCGATTTGGCTTGACCGTTGGCGGTGCTTGCAGATAGAGCAAAACCAATCGCCAGCTCCGCCCGACAATGGTGCCAAGGAACTCAAGCGATGGCGGATTTCCGCCTGGGCCAAACGCAGCTATATGTTCGAGCTGGTGGTGTCCGACCGGGACAACCGCTACATCCGCCGGGCCTGCCTGGCTGCGGCGGCTGACCCGGCTCCGCGAGTTCGAGAGACTGCCGCCACCCTGGCGGCGAAACTCGGCGAGGACGCGACGCTGCGGAAACTCATGGCCGACCCCGACGGGTGGGTCGCAGCCTTGGCCGCCCTGGACGCGGGCCTGGCCCGGCGGGGCGAACTGACGGGCGACATCAACACTCTGCTGGAAAAAAGTATCGCCCAGCATCGCGCCGCTCTGCGGGAGTTTCGCAAAATAAAAACCCCCACCCAAGCGGACCGGGAGACGCTCGCAGCGAAGGTCGAGCTGGTTGCCTGCTGTGCCTATGCCCTTGCCGAGCTGCGGGCGGAGCGAGCTTTTGCGAAAGTTCGCACCCTTGCCAAGTTGACCGAGGACGCCGAGCTGCAACAAAGGCTGCTCGTAGCTATGGTGAAAATAAACGCTGCTGCGGACGCCCAGGCGGTGGTTGAAATTATTCGTCAGGCAAGTCAGGTCAACAGCTACCCCCCTGCCATGGCGATGCAGGCTGCGGCGGAGATGAAACTCGCAGACCCCGCGGTTGTGGCCAGTGCTGAGAAAATTTTGCAAGACGCTGCCAAAGGCCAGGCTGGGCTGGAGAGCGGGCAGGTTATCGCAGCTTTGCGGGTAGCGGAGGTTTTGAATTTGCGCCAGTGCAGCGAAGCTGTCGCGGAGATATGCGAAAAATTTTGGTCGCCAGGCCGGGGCGAATTGCTGACCCCAGCGGCAGGGCTTCTGGGCAAGTTCGCGGAACAGTTGCCCCGGGCTAATCCGCAACGAAAAAAGTATCTGCAACTCTTGCGGGACGCCTCGCAATATGCCGCGCTCGCAGCTCAAAATAAATCCAACTCCCAGCCTGGCGTTCAAACCACGCCGTTGGCATCGGCAGCGGCTGCGGTGGCGTGTTGGCTTGTCGAGCCGACGAACGGAGAGTTTCTGGTTAGTCGCAAAGAGGCCAGGCCTGGCGATGCAAGCTCGGGTCTGGTCGAGGCTGAGGTGCGGAAAACCAGCATGTTTTACCTGCGACAGGCCCTGGCGGTAGACCAAGCCTTGCCCGGCGATTACGCAGTTTGGAACATCGCCCTGGCCAAGCCAAGCCAAGCCTTTGCTCTGGGCGAGGTTTTTCTGCCAGCCAACAAGCCAGGCCAAAAAGGGCGGGAATATAATCCGCAGGTGCGATGCGCGGGGGCTGGGCTGCTTGCTATCTCGGCCAGGTCTAGCGAGCAAAAAACCTTGGCCAGGGAGCGGATATCTCGCAGACTGACCAGGCTGGACTTCTTCGAGCGAGGCGCGAGGCTCTGTGCGATGTTGATGCTGGGCCAACGGGAATATTTGCAAGATGTGCGGGAGCTTTTGGCGATGGACGAGTTCCCAGCCCGGCGGGTGATGACAGCCCTGCTGGTGGCGGGCGACAAGTCGGCGTTGGACCGAACGCTGTGGAACGTAAACTTTCCGCTGGCCAGGCTGCGGGAGTTGCTTGTTGCGCAGTGTACGAACCAGGTGTTCGCCCGCACAGCTCCGCTGCTGCCCAAGCCTAGTGCCTCAGCCAGCGTCGATACGCAACTATGGCAGATGAGGCTAATGCGACAGGCTTACAGCATAGGTCGAGCGAAGATGCCCCTGGGCCTAAAGCAAAATTAGCTGCGGGGGGGCTCCGGGTAAATTTACGCGGTAGCTTTCTCTATTTGCTGAAAGGAGATATCCGGCAAGTGTGCCGTAGTTTTCGCATGTTCAATCGTCATGCTGATGAGATTGCCATCTTCATCAACATCAATATATACATTCTCCGATATCTCTTGAGTTTCCGCAACCTGACCCTGCGTGAACTCCACCAAAGCGGTGTCCGTATCATTAGAGCCAATTGCAAAA
>QNCB01000030.1 GCA_003644335.1 Planctomycetota bacterium
TCATCGACGGTCGCTTCGTTTGGCATGTTGACGGTTTTGGAAATCGCGCCGGAGATAAAAGGCTGTACCGCGGCCATCATGCGGAGATGGCCCATGTAGTGGATCGACCGCGACCCGTTGGCGGGCCTGAACGCACAATCGAACACCGGGAGATGTTCCTCCGCCAGGCCCGGGGCGCCTTCGATAGTGTCGTGTTCGTCGATGTACTCCATAATCTCGGAGACATGATCCTGCGAATAGCCCAGCCTTTGCAACGCCAGGGGAACCGTCTGGTTGACGATTTTGAACATCCCGCCGCCGGCTAGCTGTTTGTACTTCACCAGTGCGATGTCAGGCTCAATGCCCGTCGTGTCGCAGTCCATCATAAAGCCGATCGTACCTGTCGGTGCCAAGACGCTCACCTGCGCGTTGCGATATCCGAACTGTTCGCCAGCTGCGTATGCTTCGTCCCAGGCAGCTTCGGCTGCACGGTGCAGACCTTCGGTGCAGAGGCTCTCGTCGATCTCAGCTACGGCAGAGCGGTGCATGCCGACTACGTGCAACATCGATTGGCGGTTTTTGTAGAACTGCGGGAACGTGCCGACCCGGCTGGCGATTTCGGCGCTGGTCGCGTAGGACGTGCCTGTGAGAATCGAGGTAATCGCCCCGGCAACAGCTCTGCCGCCGTCGCTGTCGTAGGCCAGGCCCAGCGACATTACCAGCGCGCCGAGGTTCGCATAGCCCAGGCCCAACGGGCGGTAGTCGTGGCTGTTGCGGCAGATTTTTTCCGACGGATAGCTCGCGTGGTCTACCAGGATTTCCTGTGCGATGGTGAATATTCGTATCGCCGAGCGTAGCCTGTCGATTTCCATCGAGCCGTCGGACTTGCGGAACTTCATAAGGTTCAGGCTGGCCAGGTTGCAGGCAGAGTCGTCCAGGAACATGTATTCGCTGCACGGGTTGGACGCGCGAATCTCGCCGCTTTCCGGGCAGGTGTGCCACTTGTTGACCGTGGTGTGATACTGCACGCCCGGGTCGCCGCAAACGTGCGTGCCCTCAGCTATTTTCCGCAGCAGCTCCTGAGCGCGATATTTCACGCTAGGCTTGCCGTCGGTAATGTTGTAGGTCTGCCAATCCTGGTCGTCCATCGCAGCTTGCATAAAATCGTCGGTAACGCGGATGGAGAAGTTGGCGTTTTGGTACATCACCGATGCGTAGGCTTCGCCGTTGAACGAGCCGTCGTAGCCTTGCTCGATGAGTGCCCAGGCTTTTTTCTCCTCGATGCCCTTGGCTTCGATGAACTCTTTAATGTCCGGGTGGTCGCATCGGAGTGACTGCATTTTCGCAGCCCGGCGGGTCTTGCCGCCGGACTTTACCACGCCGGCGACCTGGTCGTATACCCGCATGAAGCTCAACGGCCCGCTTGGCGTGCCGCCGCCTGCGAGTTTCTCGCGCGAGCTTCGCAGGGTGGACAGGTCTGTCCCCGTGCCGCTGCCGTGTTTGAAAAGCTGGGCTTCCTGGGCAGCAAGGCGCATGATGTCCTGCATGTCGTCGTCGACGCCCTGGATGAAACAGGCTGAGGCTTGGGGATATTCATAGCCATTGTCTGTCGGCACGGGCTTGTCTTTTTTGGCGTCCCAGTGATAGCCGCTGTCGCCGGAGCTGACGCCGTTTTGGTGGAACAGGCCCACGTTGAACCAGACCGGCGAGTTGAACGCTCCGTACTGATTCACGCACAGCCAGGTCAGCTCGTCGTAGAAAGTTTCGGCGTCGGCGTCCGAGGCGAACAAGCCGTCGGCCTTGCCCCAGTCAGCGATGGTTCTGCTGACACGGTTGACCAGCTGACGCACGGAGTTTTCGCGTTGCCCCGAGCCAGCCTGACCGAAGAAATATTTGCTGACGACGACCTTTGTAGCCGTCTGCGACCAATCAGCTGGGACTTCGACGTCGTTCTGCTCGAAGATAGCTTCGCCCTTGTCGTCGGCAATGCGGGCTGAGCGTTTTTCCCAGGTAATCTGTTCGAAAGGCTTCTCGTCGGCGGTGGTGAATGTTCGCTCCACCGCCAAGCCGTCGTGGGCGTTGCGGGTTTGTCCAGCGTCGGTTTTCTCGCCCTGTTTCGATTTTCGCGTGTCGTCAGCCATTGGTACGTCCTGTCTTCTTCCATGAATTTTTCGAGATTTTCACAAGGCTCACCGATTTTGCCCGAAAACTCCCAAAAAAACCAAAAGTTCCCGAAAAAAATCAAAAAACCATTTCCGCCGAAGCCAGATGCGAACTGCCCTAATCGCATTGGGGTCAACAGGTCGAAGTATACGCAACATCTTGTAGGCGTCAAGAAAAATATTACTAAATATAGTGTTTTTTTATAAATCCATGTTTGCAAAAGATTTGTAGCGGATTTTTTTTCTTACATTCAGTTTGTAAACAGCTTTCAACAGTTAATTATACGCGAAATTTTTGTTGCGAGACCATTAAAACTCTATCTATTGTGGTTGAATTATTTTTATACACAACCTGTAGGTGTTAGGGGCAGGAGTCAGGATTCAGGAGAAGAAAAAGACAAGAAAAAGAAGAAGAAAAAGAGCCTGTTGCACAATTCGGGCCTGACAAAATTTGACAAGTGAATAATACGCGTTTGGTGGGTATAATGCGGCTAATGGATTGATTTGAGCACTGTGAAAGGATTCTCATGGCTTATAATTTTCTGCCTTGCGATTGGAATCAGGCTTTTTTATAAAAAACTTTTGCCGCCGTCTTTGGCCGATTGGCTACCAGGTGAGCATCTGGCGTGGTTCGTCCTTGACGCGGTCGAGCAGATTGACCTCCAGCCCTTCTATAAAAGGTATCGACAGGACGGCATTGGCAACTCGCTGTTTGGCTTTTACTGATAAATGATAACTGACTGACAATTTTTGTCTTTGTGTTCTATGCGTTCTTTCGTGGTATTTTTTTGCTTTTACTGACTCCTGAATCCTGAACTATTATGTCCAAGCGAACAATTATTTTCGGTGGCTCGTTTGACCCGGTGCACAATGGGCACATTATCGTCGCTCGCGCCATCGCCACCGCAGCCGGGGCCAGTCGCGTACTGCTCATGCCAACCGCAGCGAATCCTCTAAAAACCGCTGCCCCCGCCGAGGCTAGCCATCGATTGGCTATGCTGAAATTGGCCACCGCAGCCGAGCCGTTGCTTGAGGTCAGCGACATTGAGCTTCGCCGGGCTGGGCCTAGTTTTTCGATCGATACCGTCGAGCAGCTCGCCGGGCTGGGCGATTGCGACGGACCTGTGAGCCTGGTTATCGGAGCGGATATGCTGGCGGAGTTGCCAAGATGGCGCCGAGTAAATGACCTGCTTGCCAAAGCAAAGCTGATCGTCCTGCCGCGTCCGCCGCAGTCGCGCGTTGACGCTATCCAAGCCATCGAATCTTTGCGAAACCAGCTGCCGGCCGACTACATAGAACAGCTGAAAAAATCGGTCGCCCAAACGCCAATGATCGACATTTCCTCAACCGACATCCGCCGCCGCGTCGCAGCAGGCCTGCCCATCCAACACCTAACCCCCCAAGGCGTGGCAGAGTACATCAAAACCAAAGGCCTGTATAAAAATAGGCAAATAGGCAAATAGGGAATAGGCAAATAGGCAAATAGGGAACAGGCCAGCTGCCATCCAACGCCGTGAACTAGGCGGCCTTTTTTTTGTCTCTAATTACTTTGGCTTTCGCGACTTCCATTTTATTTGCTCTGCGGATTTTTGGCGTACCAGGTGGCGATTCCGTCTTTTTGTGCGGCCAATTTCTCGCACGTTTGCAACTACGGCGAGTATAAGTATCACGGACGCACATCGAAAAAAGCTATAAGCAAACCGCCGCTGTTGCGACGCGGTTTACGATTCAATATCGCAGCTTGCGAGCAGCTCGATGTTGGCTCGTCAACATTCGTCAGCAAACACATTTCCTTCCCACCACGACGCACAACAATCAAACTTCTGCCGTCTATGGGATGGCTATGAATTAGTGTCATTCGTGTTCTGTTGTTTTTTCTATTGCCTATTCCCTATTTGCCTATTCCCTATTCAGAAATTCGGCTTGACTTGGTTCTGGTTTTCTTCTAGTATTCTGCGCTGCGCCGTTTGGCTGGCGGATTTCTTTGCGATATTTTGCGATGTTTTTCGATGTTTTTCGATGTTTTGCGAGAACAGACATCCTTTTTCAGGTGGCATGGGAGATACGGAATTGAGTTTGAACATAGTAGTTTGCGTCAAGCAAGTGCCGGATACCAAGCGTATCACCGGCGAGGCTATGAAGGAAGACGGGACGGTTAACCGCGCCGCCTTGCCCGCGATATTCAACCCCGAGGACCTCAACGCCCTCGAGTCGGCGTTGGAAATTCGCGAGCGTGTCGGCGGGACGGTAACAGCTATCACCATGGGCCCGCCCTCGGCTTGCGAGGAGTTGCGGGAGTGTTATTATCGCGGAGCTGACCGTTGCGTTTTGTTGACAGACCGCCGGGCTGCGGCTTCGGATACGCTGGCGACGAGCTATATTCTCAGCTGTGCCGTGCGGAAAATCGAGCCGGACCTGGTACTCTGTGGCAGGCAGGCCATCGACGGCGACACCGCGCAGGTCGGGCCTCAGCTGGCGGAGAAACTGGGCTTTACGCTGGTTACGTATCTCGAAGAACTTCTCGATGTCGTCGACAACGGGCAGGACAAGTCCATCCGCTTGCGGCGGAATGTGGGCAATGGCTGGGAAGACGTTACCACCGCCTTGCCCGCTCTGGTTACCGTGTTGGACACCGCCAACGCGCCTCGGCCTTGTGCTATCAAACGGATTATGAAGTTCAAAAAGGCCCGCAGCGAAGGCGAGCTTGCCATAGCTATCAAAGCAGCTCATGGCGACGAAAGCAGCGAGCTGCCCAGGCAATGCGACGCCCTCAAGCCGAAGGGCTTGCTCATCGAGAGCTGGAACCTCGACGATATCCAGGCTGACCTGGAATGGTGCGGCATGAGCGGCAGCCCGACGAAAGTCAACCGAATTCAGTCCGTCGTGCTGACAGGCGGAGAGTATCACGAAATAGCCCCGACCGACGAAGGCATGGCTGGACTCGTAGCGGAACTTATTAAGGAACACACGGTCGGTTGATTGGTCGACCGGTTGATTGGTTAACTTGTTAACTGGTTGGGTAGCCATGATGGTTGCAAACTAATCGACAGGTTAATTGGTTGGGTGGCCAATTTTAGCTCCGTAGGAGCGATATCTTTGTGTTGGCTTTGGGAAAAGTTTAAGATGCCGCTCCTACGGAGCTAAAAAAAAGCGTGAACGGTTACCAAAAAAGAACATTTGGATAATTTGAGGCAAGATTCGGTTTCGGTGATCAAATTGATCAATGGCTATATCCGTTATCTTGACAAAAGAATGGCAGAAAATCGAGCAGGAACAAACCGTTAGTGAAACTGTTAATTAGTATTGCCGGTTGGTTTTTCACCAGTTAACTAGTCAACCAGTTAACCAGTCGACCAATCAACCGGTCAACCAGTCAACTGACTAACCAAGGACAAAAATATGATAGAGGTTAACAAGCAGGGTGAGGTTTGGGTTTTTGCTGAGCAGGAGGCTGGGAGGCTTTCTGACGTGCCGTTGGAGTTGCTCTCCAAGGCCCGCGACCTGGCTGACGTGTTGGGCGTGCCTGTCGGTGCGATGCTGCTGGGCGATGGCGTCGAAGGCCTGGCTGAGCAGCTTATATCGCACGGAGCCGATAAGGTTTACGCGGTGAGCGATCCCAAACTGGGCCATTATCAGACCGGCAGCTATACCAAGGTGGTTTGCGATATTATTACGCAAAACAAGCCTCAGATTTGCCTCTTCGGCGCCACAGCTATCGGGCGAGACCTGGCTCCGACCGTGGCGAGCAAGATGAAGTGTGGCCTGACCGCCGACTGCACCGACCTGCAAATCGGTACGCACGAAGACAAGAAACTCGGCGAGACTTTCGAAGACCTCATGTACCAAATCCGCCCAGCCTTTGGCGGCAATATCATCGCCACTATCGTCAACCCGCAACGCTGGCCTCAGATGGCGACGGTGCGAGAGGGCGTCATGCCGATGAGCGAAGCTGACCCCAAGCGAACCGGCGAGGTTATCAAAGCCGACGCCGCCCTCAATGGCCAGGCCTTGCCGTTGATTATCAACGACTCGCACCGCGCGGAGAAGAAGGTAAACCTCAAAGCAGCCCGCGTTATCGTAGCAGGCGGTGCGGGCGTCGGCAGCAAAGACAATTTCAAACTGATATGGGACCTCGCCCACTGTTTGGGAGGCACTGCTGCCGGTAGCCGGGCCGCGGTTGACTTGGGATACATCGACCACGACCACCAGGTAGGCCAAACCGGCACGACGGTTCGGCCTGTGTTGTATGTGGCGGCGGGTATCTCCGGCGCGATCCAACATATCGCCGGCATGCAGGAGTCGTCAAAAATCCTCGCGATAAACGACGATCCCGCGGCGGAAATTTTCGGCGTGGCAACCTACGGCATCGTCGGCGACCTGAACGATGTTATCCCGCGACTGATAAAAGCTATCCACGGCGGCATGAGCATAAAAACGACACACTGATATTATTTCGGATTGTGGATTTCGGATTTCGGATTGAGCAAGCCAAGTAATTTAAGGATACAGCATGGCTAATTTTTTTACGGATAATGACGACATTAGGTTCCTCTTCAAGCATCTTGACATTGGCCGATTGGCTGAGCTGACAGAGGAGGGTTTCAGGTTCCACGACGAGTTCGACTTCGCGCCGGAAAACGCCGCTGAGGCGCTGGACAACTACGAGCGGATGCTGGATACCATCGGGCAGATTTGCGGCGACGACGTCGCACCCACCGCGGAGGACAACGACCGCATCGGCAATGTGCTCAACGAAGACGGCAGCGTAACTTACGCCCCCGGCATTGCCAAGGCTATGGATCTTTTCGCCCGCGCCGACGCGATGGGCTTTACCCTGCCATACCGGTTTGGCGGCATAAACTGCCCGCAGCTGGTCTTCACCATGACCAACGATATGGTCAGCCGAGCCGACGCGTCGCTGATGAATATCTACGGCCTCCAGGGCAACGCCGACACGCTAAACGCGTTTGGCAACGAGGAAATCAAGCAGCATTATCTGCCCCCGATGGCTGCGGGCAAGTGGACCGGCGCGATGGTGCTCACCGAACCCGACGCCGGCAGCGACCTCCAGGCTGTCAAGCTGCGAGGCTATCAGGACGAGGACGGCAACTGGTTCCTCAAGGGCGTCAAGCGATTCATAACCAATGGCTGCGGGGATGTGCTGCTGGTGCTCTGTCGCACCGAGCCGGAAGTTACCGACGGGCGAGGCCTGAGCTTGCTGGTCTGCGAGAATGGCCCGAAGGTTCAGATTCGCAGGCTCGAAGACAAGCTCGGCATCCACGCCAGCCCGACCTGCGAGATGGTCTTCAACGACGTCCCCGCCCAGCTCGTCGGCGAGCGGCAGCGCGGGCTTATTGAATATGTCATGAGCCTGATGAACGGCGCGAGGATTGGCATCGCGTCTCAGTCCGTCGGCATTGCCGAGGCGGCTTATCGCGTCGCGCGGGATTATGGCAATAGTCGCAAGCAGTACGATGTTACCATCGACACCTTCCCCGCCGTTCGCGAGCTGCTGGTCAACAGCCAGGTCGACCTCCAGGCCGCCCGGACGATGACATATTACGCGACCTTTAATGTGGACATCGAAATTGCCGCCAAGAAGCTCGAAGCCTATGGCAACCTCGAAGGCGACGCGAAAAAGGCCAACAAAAAAGAAATCCGTCGCATCGGCAGGTACAACAAGCTGCTGACGCCGATGGCAAAATACTACGGCTCGGAAATGTCCATGCGAGTCGCCAACGACGCCATCGCCGTGCTGGGCGGCAGCGGATTTATGCGGGACTACGCGTCCGAGCGACACCTGCGGGATAGCCGAATTACGACCATCTACGAAGGCACGAGCCAGTTGCAGGTGCTCGCCGCTGTGGCTGGCGTGCTGAGCGGTACCTGCAAGACCGTGCTGGAAGAACTCCTCGCCAAGCCCTCCCGCCGAGACGACTGGACGCCGGAGACGCGGGAGATTGTCGAGGAAATAACCGCGGCGATACCCGAGCTGGAAGAGGCTATCGCGTTTATCAAAAGTCAGTCCGTCGCTTACCGCGACCTCGTAGCCCGCAAGCTGGTGGATATGGGCGTCTTCCTGCTCATCGGAGCGATGTTCGCCGACCAGGCAGCCTCGACCGTCGACGACGCCATGGCCCAGCGGAAGCTAATCGTAGCCAAGCATTGGCTAGCCTGGCGCATGCCGGAGTTCCGCATGAACAAGGACAAGATCCTCTCCGCCGACCAATACGTCAACACCGACTTCGAAACCCTGGCAGGCCCCGTGCCAGTAATGGAATAGCGACTCTGGTTGACTGGTTGATTGGTTGACTTGGTTGACTGGGGAAAGATTACAAACGAGCCGCGACCGGTAGGGAGCGGGGATATATGACTTGGGCGTCTTGCCCATTTCAGTGATGGGTGCCATGTAGGCGGTCCAATATATATTCTAGGGAAGAAGAAATGTATCCGGAAAAGAGAGCCCCAGGCTGGCAGGTCCGTTGCACTCGGTGTGGATTCACAGAGCCTTGGGGAAAATACGGTATCCGTCGGGGTGCCTGGTCATGGAAGAAATATACAATCGGGCGTTGTCCGAGCTGCCGACGGTTCGGCTTTCATGCCATCGAAAAGCGTCCAAAGTCCCCGGACAAA
>QNCB01000031.1 GCA_003644335.1 Planctomycetota bacterium
CTCCGAGCGTCTCGGAGATGTCTGCTATGATGGCTATCGCCCAGGCGGGCAGCTACAATCCTCGCCGGGCTGAGCTTAGCAAGGTGTTGCTCATCCGCCGAAAGAATCTGTCCTATCCGCAGACGATGATAATCAATCTGCGGAAAATGCTCGAGCCGACCATCGAGACTGGCTCCGGCGCCGGCGCAAACGCTTCAGCTATGTTTCGGCGGGACATTTGGCTGGAAGACGGCGACATTATATATGTGCCGACGAAGAAGATTGCTGAGCGGGCGGATTATATCGAATATGTTTGGACGCGAGGCTTCTACGCGGTCGTGCCGCTGAACTACACAATAACGGGCAACTACAACGCCAACGATGCGGTAGATTGGCTTGGCCCGAATCCATAAGCTGGTTGGCCGGTTGACTAGTTGATCGGGAAATTTGTCGCGCAACAAGTTGCATGACCTACGAACTGACAACGGATTACTGACTACTGACAGCTACTACAGAGGTCAAAAATGGCTGAAACTTATTCGAGCAGAACATTACGGGAACTTGTGCGGATTATTGCCAGTCGCTTTGTCGGCATGGCGTTGATAATCGTGGTCATGGTTGCAGCGGTGGCCGCGGCGAGCTTCTACGCGCCGCGGTGGTATCGCTCGGAGGTGTTGCTCAAGGCCGAGCCTGGGCGAATAACCAATCCGCTGCTGAAGATGCCCTCCTCGCTCCGCGACCAGGTAACGCTGTTCGTCAGTACGCAGCGCGAGATTGTCATGAGCGACTATGTCCTGGCTTCGGCGCTGATGAGGCTGGAGTATCCCGCCAAGGCTAACAACGGCTCAAAGTGGAACAAGGCTGGCAAGCCCTTCTTTTCTGATGCGGCGGTGGATGAGTTCATATCCAAAGCCTCCGAACGGCTCCGCCAGTTTCGCAAGCGTGTTCATGTGGTTACCCCCGGCGGCCCGGACGCCACTTTTACGCAGACATTCAAGATACAGGTCAACTGGCCTGAGACTCTTCATCGCGAGGCTCCGGTGGAACTGGACAGTCTGAAAGATGTTCCGACGAATGGCCATGTTGACACGGACTATCTGGAATTGCCCCCCAGGCAGCGAGCGGCAAGGGAGTGTTTCCTCCTGGCCAAGTGGATTGTCAAAGCGTATATGACCCGCTACTCCGAGCTGAGTCTCAAGGAGAGCACGCTGGCTAAGACTTTTATTCAGGACAAAGCCCTTGCCGAGGTCAAACGACAACTGGACAGATCCGCGACCGAATTTGCGGACTACTCCAGAAAGCTCGGGCCAGACCTGGCCACGGTCGTGAGCCTCATCGGCGACCAGGGTTCCAGCACGGGCATTACAGGCACTATCGACAAAATCGATGTCAGAATAAGCGGCATAGACAGTCGTCTTGCCACGCTCAAAACCTTGCAGCAAGCCGTCGCTACCGAGCTGGCCAAGAAGGACCCCGCCAAGATAGCTGTGCCCGACGAGGTCATCACCACCAACTCGGTTATCACGCTGCTCCAGGCCAAGATAATTGCGCTAAAACTCAAACTCAACAATCTGACGCCCGAGTTCACCGACAAGTTCAAGGATGTCGAAAATCTGAAAAAGGAACTCCGCTCGGGCTACCAGGATTTACACGCCGAGATGGTAAAGCAGCAGCAACGCACGAAATACTCGATAACGCAGCTTGAATCTTCGCGGGCGAATCTCGAAGCGCAGAAAAAATCTCTGCAGGATCGCATGGCCAGGCTTGGCCAGGCCAGTGTCGAATATGACAGGCTCAAGAAGGCTGTCGCGGCTGCGACCGAAAATTACGACCGGGAAAATCGTCAATTCCTCGACTCGATCCGGGCGGAGAACCTGGCTCGCAACCCCGTGCTCGTGAGCACCTTCGGCGACCCGGGCAGGCCTAACCCCGAGGACCCGCGTCGGCCTGTGGTTTGGCTAAACTTGCTGCTTGCGTGTATCGCGGGCGTGGTGTTGTCGCTGGTCTACGCGTTCCTGGCTGACCATTTCGACCACACCATAAAAGGTATCGACGACGCGGAACGATACCTCGGCACGCCAGTGCTGGGGTCTGTGCCGAAACTAGGCAGAAAAATTATAAGAACCCGCTAGAGGTGAACGATGACGGAAATACAAGACAATGTCCAAAGCAATGGCGACCTGGCAGAGGTGATGACCTCAGCCCGTCCACCCAAGGCGTCCAAAGCCCAGCTTGACGGTAAGGCTGAGGATATTTTCCGCGGCATGTGGGCGTCGCTGTTTTACTCGGGCCGAGTTACCAGCAAAGCTGTGATGCTCGCCTCCGCTGCCCGCGGCGAAGGGGCTACGACTACTGCCTGCGCCCTGGCCCTGTCCGGCAGCGGCCCAGCTGGCGGCGCGAAAGTCGCCCTGGTAGACTTCAACCTGCGACAGCCTGCGGTGCACAAAACGCTGTCCCTGCCCCAAGGCCCGGGCCTGACCGAAGTGCTGCTGGGTGGGCAGGATATCGACTCGGTAGCCCGGCGAGTCAACGACAACCTCGACGTCTTCACCGTCGGTGCCATCGAGAAAAAATCGCTAGGCCTGCTGAGAAGCGACGCTGTGCGAAAGTTCTTCGACCAGCTTGTGGAAAAATATGACCATGTGCTGGTGGACGCAGCTGCGGTCAACCACTATCCCGACGCGCAGGTGCTTGCTGGAGTGCTGAAAGAAGTCGTCCTGGTGGTTCACTCGGACATAACCCCGCGAGAAGCGGTTGGCCAGGCCAAGAAGAGAATTGTCGCCGGCGGCGGGAAACTCGTCGGGCTTGTTATGAATATGCGAACGTATCCGATACCGAATTTCCTGTACAACCGCGTCTGAAAATGGCAGAGAGATAATGTGCGAGATCGCACTCTGGTTTTACCATTGGGCGTTGTGGGCGGACATAAAACTGGTTGGTTCACCCGGGCGATTTCGGATTTTTGATTTCGGATTTCGGAGTAAGCTCGTTCGTAAAATAATCCGAAATCCGCAATCTGAGATCCGAAATAAATCTCGCGTCCTCTAATACAGCTAATATATGTATTGGACAACAGTTATATACCGCCATGAAAAAACCTCACACACACCACCCGGGCCGAGAAAAGTTTGAGCCTGTACTCCTGGCTGCTGTGCTCTTTGTCGCAGCCCTGGCGGTGGGGGTTGGTCTGGCCTGTCCAAGCCTGCTGCCGATTTCGCTCCTGGCCCTGCTAGGCTCAACAGTGATGTTCTACTGGGCACTGCGGTGGGACGTTACGCTCTGGGCCTGGCTTTGGGTCCTGTCATATGGCCTGCTCGATTGGCCTGGCTGGAAGCTCGAACTAGCGGGCTTTTTCAATATGACCGTGCCGCGATTCATCTTCCTGGGAGCGATCCTGGGTTATTGCTTATACTTCCTCCTGCACCGCAGGGTGATACGATTTGACAAACCCATACTCTGGGCGATGTTGGCTTTGTTGGTTTACGTCGGCATAAACGTCCATATAACAGGCTGGGTTAGTTCGGTTAAGGGGGTCGAGACGGCTCCGTATTTCCGATACATCGGCTCGCTCGTCTTGCCATTTGCCATGTTCTTCCTGCTGTACAACGTCGGCTCGAGCGAGAAACAGATCGGCAGGGCGCTTATCCTGCTGACAATCTACGGCTGGTATGCTATCTATATAGGCTATATGCAGTGGGTCGCTCTGCGATACACCGTCGCAGCCCGGGCGCTGATTTGGCCTGGCTATATCAACGACCCGGAATATGGCATGATGTTCGACCGCGCGCGGGGAGCGTTTGCCATCGCTTCGCCCCAGGCGGTCTTCCTGACCATGCTGTTCTTCGTGGACTTGTTCCTCATCCGCAAGCTGCGGGGGATGTATCGCGCAGCTCTTGTTTTACAGGCTATTCTCATCCCCGCTGCGATTTTCTTCACAGGTATCCGCAGCGCGTTCGTTGCCTTCATCGCCTGTGCGTTCGTCTGGGTACTCCTGGCCAATCGTCATCGGCTGGCCTGGGCCAAGGCAGCTATGCTCGTGCTGGTGCTAACCGTGGCGACCTCGGCCATGTGGGACAGACTCGCTACGACCGACCGGGCGACCGGCGGCGTCGCAGCTCGCGGGCCTATCGTCGCCCGGCAGGTACTTCTGGCCCGGACGTGGGAAATTTTCAAAGAGGCACCGATCGCGGGGGTTGGCTTTGGTCATTTCGTGGACAAGGTCTACGCCATGGAGCGAGACCCCGCTTCTCTGACGGGCATGTACACCGGCGTTCTGGTCGAGCACAACCTGCTGCTGAACATGTTAGCTGAGACGGGCGCCATCGGTCTGCTGCTGACGGTGTTGGTTTTGGTTCTGTTGTTCAGGCAGTCGTTACAGCTTTACCGCAAACTCCCGCCTGGCGCGTCGGGAATTTTGTGTCGGGAATTCGTCGTACTCTTCTGGGTGGTCATGGCTAACTATCTCACCGACGCGATGTTCCGCGACCCGTTGTGGGATGTCTTCAGCACGGGCCTGTTCTGGTGCTTCAGTGCGTATATGGTTTTCTGCAACAGACTGCTGGAACCCCAGTCGCTGGACATGCCAATCGCAGAGCCAGCCTGGACAAGATGAACCACGAATGAACACTAATAAACACGAATTAAAAAAAAGAAAAAACAGCAGAACCACGGATGAACACAGATAACCGCGGATGGTGGGTGGCATGGCTACACTGCGGCTGTTTGCAGGGTAGCCATGGATTCGGAAAAAACAGAAGAAACACGCCCCCCTGTCATTCCCGCGAAGCTTGTCCTCGACCCGATCGGGGAGCGGGAATCCATGTTTTTGCTTTTACTGATCATCGATTACTGAAAACTGATTACTTTTCTCTTTCGCGTGTTTCGTAGTTTAAATTATCTGTGTACATCCGTGTCTATCCGTGGTTCTTTTTTTTGTTTGGCTGGCGAGGCTATGAGCAATATCGCTGCTGAGAGATTGTCTTTTGACCAGGCCCTGGCTGGTCTTGACCAGGCCCAGGCGCATCTCGTCAAAATCCTGGCCAGGCTTCGTCGCGCAGCGGAGGTTCCAGACCAGGCCAAGCTGCTGGACGTCGGAGCCGCTCAGGGGCTGATGCTTATCGCGGCTGACAGACTCGGGCTGCGGGCTGCGGGCGTCGAGCCTTGGGAGCCAGCCCGGCTGTTGGCCTGCCAGCTGGCGGAGCATTGCGACGCGAAAATCGACATTCGCCCAGGCCAGGCTGAGACGCTTGACTTCGACGACGAGAGTTTCGATATCGTTCACGCCCTGGCTGTGGCGGAGCATGTCCGCGACCCGCAAACCATGTTCAACGAAGCCTGGCGAGTGCTTCGCCCCGGCGGAGTTTTCTGGTTCACCACGACGAACAGGCTATGCCCCCGCCAAAACGAAATAGCGTGGTTCCCGTGTTTCAGTTGGTATCCCGCATCCCTGCAAACAAAGCTGACCCGCTGGACGCAACGCCATAGGCCAGGCTGGGTCGGCAACACGCGCAGCCCAGCGATGCACTGGTTCACGCCAGGGAAAACCCGCTCGATGCTAAGCCAGGCTGGGTTTAACAAAATACTCGACAGTTGGGACGCCAGGCTGGACAGCGAAGGCGGAGCAGTGCATAAAATCCTGCTGCGGATTATCCGCTCAGGCTCGTTGCCAAAACTCCTAGCCAACCTTTGTTGCCAAGGCAGCTCGTATGTAGCGGTGAAAATAGGCAAATAGGCAAATAAGAGTCCACAGATTACACGGATTTTTAGAAGAAGATTACACGGATTCTTTTTTTATAAAAAATCTGTGAAACCGAAGGTTCGCTAAATCAGTTTTTAATCCGTGTAATCCGTGGACTCTTGATAGTATCAAGTGGCGGAGTCTTTTTTTTGCAGCAAGATCGGAGTAAGCTTTGTCTTTGTTTTCGCGATTGATAAAAGTTGGCAGCATCGCTCAGTCGATGAGCGTTTACTTGCCAGCGATGGTTTTTCAGAAGGCTTTGGGCATGGCCCGGGTCGTGCTGTTTACGTACTTTGTCTCCCTCAGCGAGATGGGTATATGGGGAGCCGGCGTGATGGTCTTCATCCTCGGCGGGTCGGTGGTAACCTTGGGGACACATCATGGCATGGGCCGATATGTCAGCCTGTACGAGTCGCGCGGGCAGCTTTGGCTTTTCTTCAAACGCGTCTGGCTGGGCGTCCTGGCCATCGTCTTGCTGATGGGCACAGCGGGGTTTTTCCTCCGCCAGCAGTGTGCCGATTGGCTAATCCTGCCGAGCCTGAACAGCCAACTGCCACCAGGACACCTCGGGCAAATTTGCCTCGTCGTGCTGGGCAATGTCCTGCTGATGGGCTTGCACATGAACATGATAAGTTTCATGTACGGCCTGCGCGTATACAGGCTGGTCTCGGTCGTCGAAATATTTTTCAGCGTCGTTTTCACCGTCGCAGGCCTGGCAGCGGTTCAGTTCGAAGCCACCGCTCTGACCATTCTCTACGCGCATCTGGGAGCACTTGTTCTGACGCTTACCCTGGGCCTGGCTTTGCTGCGGGCAGCGGTGCTGAAAATATCTCGACTGAGCGATTCGCCCGACGCGCCCCAGCTCGCCCCCTGCCAAAAGTTCCCCCAGCCTGACTTCGAACCCATCTCCCAGGGCGACGCGGACACGCTCGTAGCTTCCGCGCCCACAGGCCGAGGCGAACTTGACGAACTCGCCGAGGAGACAGGGGCTGGCGGGATGCTGAGATTTTTGAAGTTCGGCTTCGTAGGCATGTTGAGCGCACTGGTTTGGCTTGGCGCGGGATATGTCAGCTACTTCCTGGCCTTGCGACAACTGGGCCAAAGCAGCGCGGGGCTGTTTCATGTTATCATGAAGCTCGCCCAGCCTTTGCTGTTCCTCGCCAACGCAGCCTGGGCGGTTATCTTCTCGCATGTTGCCAAGCGGTGGGAAAGCGGCGACAGGCCCGGCGCGATTTACACGCTGGAGACAGCTTTCAAAGTGGTTACGCTGGTCGTGATGACGCTTACTGTTTTGCTCTATGTAACCGCGCCGATATGGATTCGCGTGCTGCAAGTCGAGTACCGCGCGGGCTACTATTGCTTGCCGGGCTTGCTGATGTTTTTCATGGCTGTGAGCAACCTGACGATTCTCGGCATCCCCGCCAAGCTGCACGAAAGGCCTATCGTAATCGCCATCGCAGGCCTGGTTGGCGGCGGACTGAACGCGCTGCTGGCCCTGCTGTGGATGCCGCAATTCGATATCGTCGGCGCAGCCCGCGCTGCGGGGGTCGGCATGTACTTCGGCGGTGGGGTCGTCATGCTGGTCTACCTCCTCATCAGCAAAACGCGCCTGCACGACAGCACCTATTTCCTCCTGGCCACCCCCGCACTGCTGCTGCTGCCGTCGTTCGTGGTAGGCCCGATATGGATACTCCTGCTGACCGCGTGCATCTTCTCGCCGTGGTTCTTCGACGCCGGGCAGAAACGATTGCTGCGTAGTTCAGTCCGGAAATTATGGCAAACCGCCAGGAGGTTTTTGCCATGGCGATGACGATCTCGGTGATAATTCCCACGCACGACAGGCCCGGACCGCTTCGGCTGGTTGTCGAGGCTCTCGCCCGGCAGAGCCATAAGCCCAACGAGTTGATAATCGTAAACGACGGGGCTGGCGAAATCGACGACGACCTGCCCGCCATCCTCGCCCGGGCGGGGATAGACCTGAAGGTCCTCCGCCGAGCTGAGCCAAGTTCCGCAGCCTCCCGCAACGCGGGCCTGACCATAGCTCGCGGGGATATCGTCGCCTGTTTCGACGACGATATGCTCCTGGATGTCGACCTGCTGAAAAACCTGTCGGATCTGTACAGGCTGGACTCGGCGGGGGTGGTCGCGGGGATAACGCTTGCCTATCGCGACGAACCTGAGACCTGGCAAGGCATGGTTTGGGAAGCGATAGCTGGGGCCTTGGGCAGGATGCGATGGGCGCCTCGCCGTCAGCGGTGTCGCTACGTTCGGCTGGACAATAGACTAGCGGGCAAGCTCGAACCGGCGGCCAGGCTGTCCAGCGGGGCGATGAGTTTGCGAGGCCAGGTCGCCAGAGGGGCCCGGTTCGACGAGCAACTCACGGGCTATGCGTTCGGCGAAGACCGCGACCTGTCATACAGGCTGGGCAGAGAGCTTGCACTGTTTCGCACGCGGCAGGTTTGGATTCGCCATGCCCCCGCACCGGGCGGGCGAGGGAGCATGTTCCAGCGAGGCCAGGCCTATGTGGACAACTCGCTGCGCATCGCAGCTCGTGGGGTCGAGGGCGGCGCGGGTACAGTCGTGCTTATCGGATATGACTTTGCTGGGACGATCTTGCAGTACGCCATCTGGGGCCTGCTGACAGGTCAACGGAGCAACCTCGCCTACGCAGCAGGCGTAGCCTGTGCACTAGCCCGCCGAGCCTGGACAGCGGTGCGGAAGTCGATAGATGCTCCACAAAAAAAAGAACCACGAATGAACACTAATAAACACGAATTTTTTAGAAAAAAAACAGCGAACCACGGATGAACACAGATAACCGCGGATTTTTTTTTAAGAGAAACAACAAACTACGAAACACGCGAAAGAACGCGAAAATGAATTTTTTTGTTTTTTTGTCATTCCCGCGAAAGCGGGAATCCATGTTTTTTGCTTTTACTGATTACTGACAACTGATTACTGATTGCTTTTTTCGTAGCTTGGAACAGGTTCGGAGATTGATATGCGGGTAACGATGGTGTTGTGCAATCTGGGTGTGGGCGGGGCGGAGACTACC
>QNCB01000410.1 GCA_003644335.1 Planctomycetota bacterium
CAGCATGGTGCTCTACAAGGAGCTGTCGTGGATATTTTTCTCGAAGATGGGCGGCATGCTGGACGACCAGCACCTCTCTTATAAGGAACGCTGGGCGGGGATGATGCAGGCTCTGCTGGGCGCCCCGCCGGTGGACAACAGCCTGTCGTTGACCCTGGCCCAGGAGACGGACCAGGCTATCGAGGCGTTTCGAACTATCGCCCAGGCTCCGCTGGACAAATCGCTCCAACGGCAAGGCAGAGATACCATCCAGCCTGATCAGTTAGCCCAGTTGATGCGCGACCCAGCCCTGGCAAGCTACGCCAAAGCACTGGCGGAGCTTGGCGTGGGCGTCGATGAGTCTCTGCTGTGGGCGTATAATAATTTCAGCACAGACTACGCAGCCAGTTGCGTGCGCTTCTCGCCGCCCCGGCTGGACGGGCCGGGACAAAAGAAAATCTCGAAGCTGATAAACGACCCCGCCCAGGCTCAGGCGCGGGCGAAACTGCTTGCCTTCGTGCGGGCGCAGATTCTCTGGAACACCTACCGCATGGACCCGGCGTTTATGCTCGAGCTGATGGAGAAGTACAATATCCCGCTGGACTGGCGACACACCATGGCCCACGGCCTGTACTGGGCACAGCGAGGCCTGGCCGTGGCCCGGCTGGAAGACCCGCGCGGTTTGGTGTCGCTGAACAACGCCCGCAATGTGCTTAACTCGCTGAAGACTCTCACCGCTACGGGCCTGGTTACCATGCTCAATCGCCCCGGCGCCCCGAACTACCCCGCCTACTACGAATCCGCTGACCTGCGATACATCGAGCCTACCAACCAACAGCATCTTGCATTCATCGAGAAAATCCGCGCGAGCCAGCTTGCAAAGGGCAAGGAAAAGCCTTTCGATAAAAACATTCTCTCAGCAGGCCATGTTAATTATCTCGTCGAATGTATCCGCTATCTCGTAGCTGACGGACGGGTTTCGCGAGCGCAGAAATATTTCGACTTCATCCGCGAAAAGTATAAACGCAAGGGGCCTGACTGGGACTTCCCGCTCGTCGAGGATTTCGTCGTGCACAACATGGTCAAGAACGGCTCGCTGCGATACGTGGTCGCACTGGAGCTGATGACCGCGTCATTGAAGCGGGCGTTCGTCTCGCGCGGACTGTACGACAACGAGGCTGCCTATCGCAGGCAGATGGCCTTGGCCAATCGAATTTATAAAGTCTATGAAGCCCAGGCGGTGGAGAGGATGAAGCTGCCCGGTGAGTTTCAGCAGTTTGCGGGCAACGTTCTTTGGCGCTTGCTGGGGCACCCGGCCGTCTTTGGCCTGAGCCTGACCCTCGAACAACGCAGCGACATTTACCTGTCCATGGCTGACCAGCCTGGGGTGCAAATGCCCGCTTATATCACGCTGGAAAGGCAGTTCAAAAACCTCTGCAAAGCCCAGGGCCTGGACCCCGCAAAAGCGTTCCCACCCCCGCCAGGCTTGGCGGAGTATCGCAAAAAACATCAGCGAGAAGTTATTGGGGAATAGGCAAGCAGGCAAATAGGCAACCAGGTTTGACGAACCACTATCCCCATGGCTACCTCGCAAACAGCTGCGGTATAGCCACGCCACCCAGACCTCTGTAATTTTTTACCAATCCATCAATCAACCAGTCAACAGGCCAACCAGTGTCTTGGCCAGGCTGGTCAGGTTGGCTTGGGTGTGTTTGGCGGAGATGCTTATTCGTAGTCTGCTGCTGCCGGGGCGGACGGTTGGCGGGCGGATGGCGGGGATTAGAAAGCCGCAGGCGAGCAGCTCTTGGCTGACCGCCTGGGCCTGGGCGGCTGAGCCTATGACGACGGGGATAATTTGGCTTGTGGAGTTCAGCGTGTTTAGGCCAGCCTGGGCGAGGGTTTCGCGGAGATATTTGGCGCTGGCTTGGAGTTTCTCCCGCCGGGCTGGTTCGTCGCGGATTATCTCCAGCGACTTGCAGGCTGCGGCACAAATAGCGGGCGGCAGGGCGGTGGTGTATATATAAGGCCTGGCCGTGTTGCGGATAAGTTCTATCAGCTCGGCGGAGCCTGCGACGAACCCGCCCAGGGCGCCGATGGCTTTGGAGAGCGTGCCGACCGTAACGTCAACATCCGTTTCGACGCCCAACAGCTCGGCTATCCCCCGGCCCGTCTTGCCCCACGCGCCGGTCGCGTGAGCTTCGTCTATCATCAGCATGGCGTCGTACTTTCGCTTGAGTTTCGCGATTTCCACCAGCGGAGCCAAGTCGCCATCCATGCTGAAAAGCGAATCGGTTGTGATAAGGCACTGGCGGTATTGGCTTCGATGTTTCCCCAGTATCTCCCGCAGATGTTCGGCGTCGCAATGGCGATACGTCCGTAGCCTGGCGCCGCAGGCTGCGATGGCGTCGATGATGCTGGCGTGGTTGAGTTTGTCGCAGAGTACCAGGTCGCCAGGCCCAGCCAGGGCGCCGATGGCGGCGTGATTGGCCAACCAACCCGTGGTTGTTACAGCGACAGCTTCGCAGCATTCGAATTTCGC
>QNCB01000411.1 GCA_003644335.1 Planctomycetota bacterium
CAAAACTTTCTTTCGCCCTTTTACTTGGCCGCTCTAACGATTTAGGATTCACCCGCCCACACCCACACAAGAGGCGCGTGATCGACTTTGCCAGTCATCAATCTCGCTCGTGAGGGCTTCGTACTGCATGTGGGTCGGGTGCAATCCTTGGTTGGATGAAAAACACCCCTTTACACTATGGAGTTTGCACTTTTTCCCCTCTCACCAACTGACTCCAACACACAGTCGATGAACTGCTCGATCACCTGTTTTGAGGCCTCGATGACGGAAAAAAGCGCGTTTTGAGCCCAAAAACCTGCCTCCCGACGCTTTTTTGACGCTCAGGCGTACTGCTCCCTTCCCGCCACTGACGGGCTGAATCTTCGATTGCCTATTCACCCCATCACCTTCCCCAGTCTCCCCAGCAGAGGTAGGCCCAGGATAGACAGCAGCTTAGCCTTCAATCCCGTGACTGACCCAAACTCAGCGCGCAGAAACATTCTCCCCTCTCCGCAGAAGGGACACACGCGCGGGTCTTGGCCCGTAACAGACTCTATCCACTCGTGCAACTCCAACTCTGGCGGCTCCGGCAATTCTGGCGCAAGCCCTAACTGCCCCCGAATCAACTCCAACGCTCCCCGCTTGCTCGAGTGGTGCAACCCACAGTGCCGGATGCGGTGAAATCCTGAGGGAAGGACGTGCTGCAAAAAACGCCGGATGAACTCTATCGCATCCAGCGTCATCACCTTCTCTGCCCCATCCTCTCTGTTGTCATAGTACTTGAAGCTGACCTGCCCGCCCGAGATGCCCACGATGCGATAATTCGAGATGGCACTCCTTTGCGTGTACTGTCCCAAATAATCGCACAGTTTTCTCGGATCCTGCGGCGCTGGCTTGATGAACACCTCCCACCTCTTGGACCGCATCTGTGTCACCAGCTTAGCTATGTCCACTTGCTCTAATTTGACCAGATCGGGCCCCGTCGCGGACGCCGTCTCATCTCGCCACAGCCGCTTCAGCCCCTTGCAAAACTCGTCCCGAAAGTCCCGCGACAGCTTCTTGACCGGAAACAGAAACTTCTCGTTGCTCGACTTCCACCGTGGTCCTTCCTCTGTCTCCTGCAACGCTCCTCCGGTGACGATGCAATGCACGTGGGGGTGCATGTTCATCGTCTGCCCCCACGTGTGCAATACCATCGTGATCCCAATCTCGCCGCCCAGGTACTTTTGCCCGTACCCTCTCAGTATCTTCGTCGCCGTCCGAATCAGCAAGTTGTAGATCCTCCACGGATACACCCGCGCCAATGGAATGATTCTGTGATCTACGGTGAATATCACGTGGAAGTACGGGATGGGCAGGAGCTTTGTCTCCAGCCTGGCCAGCCACTGTGCCTTCTCCCACGCCCCGCACTTGGGACAATCTCGATTCTTGCAGGAACAGTAATGGGCGCGTAGCCTGCCGCACGCGTCGCACTGCTCGATGTATCCTCCCAGCGCCGCCGTGCGACAATTGATGATATCCTGCATCACCTTGCGCTGCTTGTACGTCGTATAGTACTGGCGGCGATAGGCCTCACCGTGTTCCCGAAAGATGTCGGCCAACTCGTATTTCGGTTTCTTGGTCCCTACTTCGACGAATGACTGAAGAAGCATACCCTCACCAGCCTCCTTACTCTCCCAGCAACTCGCGACAACTGTACTGCGTCTCGTGGACAGAGACGTCTATCCTGCCGCGAGCCTCTGCGTTGGTGCGTAACCCTTTCCCCGCGCACGCTTCCACGAACCGCTCCGCCGTCCGACCATCTACCATAATATCGCCCACGTCCTGGAACACCACGTTCAGTATCCCTTCCAGGTATAGTTCGACCACCTCGTGAACCTCGTCTGCGCGTCCATACCCCTCCGCCGCCCGCCGCGCATCCTCCTCGGAATAGAAGGCCGGATCGATCGCTTCTCCCGGAGGCCCAATCACGGAATAGGTCTCATCTACGAGTAGATATGCTACGACCGGGTTGTATGCCAGATCGCCGACCGAGATGGACTGGCTCATCATCCGCTCCGAATCCAGCTTCCACCCCATCTGGAACCATCCGGTCGAGGAGGGGGCCGTAAACGTAACTACCAGACTCTTGCCACACCGGCTGCGCTCGTAGGCTCGTTTGAACCTCCGCCCGTGTACCTCCAACATCACCTTGGCCTCGTCCCGTTCCATCACCAACACCGGCACAGAGCCGTCGCTCGGATCATACTCGTCGAAATTGAGCCCCAACACGCAGCGCCGATACTCCGAAGCTTGGGCAAAGAAGCACAGCAGTTCGCGGTGGGGCTTGATCAGGTCGATCATCTCGCGCCGCGTGTATTCCCGCCCCGGATCGTATTCAGGATAGCAGTAGAACGTTACCATTTGGCTACGTTTTTCGTCCAACGGTCGGCTTCACCCGCGCGGCGAGTGCGGGGGAGAGCCTTCGCTACGAGACACCCTGAAAGCGCGTGAGGCCGCCGATTTGGGGCGGCGATAGCCGCGTCGGGTGCAAGCC
>QNCB01000412.1 GCA_003644335.1 Planctomycetota bacterium
CCGTAGCAAATTGCCATGCAACCCAGCACTTATTTACAAAAATCCAAAGTTGTTATTTCTTCGTTCGCATTGACCACTTACCGTACATTGCAAATAAGTGCTGGGCATGACCTACGGCTGACTCCTGACTTCTCCTCTAAAAATCTTCCAATGCCTGTGCGGGGCGGGCGTGTTTTTCGTCTTCTGGTTTGGTCAGGCCTCCCAGGCCGAAGTGCGAGGCTAGTCTGTATAGCATCACATACAAAGCTGGCACGACCACCAGTGTCAGCATCGTCGCGAAGGCCAGGCCGAAGATTACCGCCCAGGCCATGGACCGCCACCATTGGCTTGCGGAGCTTTGCGTCGCCAGGGTCATCGCGTGGAAGTCGAAGCTCACGCCCGTAGCCATGGGTATCAGGCCGAGGATGGTTGTCGTCGCGGTGAGCATGACAGGCCGAAGTCTGGTAACGCCCGCTTCGATAGCCGCGTCTATAAGCCCGCGACCGCGGCGTTGGAGTTGGCGGGTATAGTCCAGCAGGACGATGGCGTTGTTCACCACCACCCCAGCCAGGCTGATGACGCCCACGCCCGTCATGATAATGCCGAACGGCATATCGAAAACCAGCAAGCCCACGAACACGCCCACCAGCGAAAGAATAACCGTCGTCATAATAATCAGCGGCACGGACAGCGTGTTGAACTGCATCACGAGAATGCAAACGATAAGCAGCAAGGCCAAGCCAAAGGCCTTGGAGAGAAAGGCTGAGGCTTTGTCCTGCTCTTCCTTTTCGCCGGCGTAGACCAGCTTGTACCCCGCGGGCAAGTTGAGCTTGGCAAGCCTTTTCCGCACGTCACCCAACACCGCGCTGCCCAGCCTGCCCTCGGCGTCAGCGGTAATGGAAACCGCCCGGTCGCGGTCGATACGATGAATAGTTCCCATGCCGGGCCTGTACTGAAACTGCCCCAGCGAACTTATCGGCACGGACTGGCCTGCCTCGGTCGGCACGCGAAGGCGAAGGATGTCGTTGATGTCGTTCCGCTCGGCCAGGGGCAGGCGAATTCGGATATCGTATTCGTCGTTGAACTGTCGATACTCGCCGACCTTCGTGCCGAACACAGCTGTCTTTAGAAAGTTCGATATCGTAGCGGTGCTGACGCCCAGGGCGCTGATGCGTTTGCGATCCGGCACGAAAACCAGCTCGGGCTTGACGGTGTCCATATCGCTGCGGAGGTTGACCAGATTCGGCACGGTCTCGATGGTCTTTTTTATATCGTCGCTGATGGCTTGGAGCTTTTTCATATCCTCGCCGATGACGCGGACGGTTACAGCTCCTTCCTGCACCGGGCCTTTGCGAAGCTCCTGCACCTTGACATCCGCGCCGGGAATGTCCGCGATGATTTTGCGAATATCCGCCATCACATCCCGGGCCCAGACTTTGCGGTCTTCAAAGTCTGGAAAAAGCACCCTGACCGTGGCGAGGTGTCCTTCCCCATCGCGGCCCACGCTGGCAACGATATTGTCGAATCGGTCAAACCCGCGCGGGTCTTGCCGAAGCGTCTCGACTCGGCGTTCCACCAGCCTGGCTAGACGGTCGGTCTGACGGATGTTCGTACCCTGGGGAGCCTCGATGGAAATGTCCACCTGGTTGGGGTCCATAGCGGGAAACAGCTCGACCCCCCTGCCGCGCCGGCTGTAGGTTATGCCAACCGCGGCCAGCAGTCCAAAAGCTATGACGACGGTTACCGCGGGATGGTTCAGCGCAGCCTGCTGCACCCTGCTATAGCTTCGGACGAATCGACCCGGCCCGGCGGTTTTGTCCTTCGCCTTGGCAGGCCTGGCCAATAGAGAGCAAACCACCGGCGAGACCACCATGGCCACGAACAGCGAACTGCTCAGCACGACGATGGCTGTCATCGGAATGTATTGCATGAAATCGCCTATAATGCCAGGCCAGAACAGCAACGGCGAAAAAGCAGCCACCGTCGTGGCGGTAGATGCGATGACGGGCCAGGCCACCTCGGCAGTGCCCTGCATGGCGGCCTCGACGCGGCCATGGCCCAGCTCCATGTAACGATAAATGTTTTCCACGATGACGATGGCGTTGTCCACCAGCATACCCAACGCCAAAATCAGGCTGAACAATACCACCATGTTCAACGTTATGCCCAGGGCTTGCAAAATCACGAAACTCAGCAACATGCTCAGCGGAATCGCCATCGCTACGATAAGGCTGGAGCGGAAACCCATGAACAACAACAGCACCGCGAAAACCAGAATCAGCCCGGTGAGGATATTGTTTTCCAAATCGGCAACCATCAGGCCTATTTGCTCGGACTTGTCCAACGTCAGCTCGAACTTCACCCCAGCCGGAGCCAGCCTGCGAGCATGGGCCAAGATCGCTTTTACCTGCTGGGCGATGGGCACGATGTTCTCGCCGATACGCTTTTTTATCTCGATGGTATTGCTGTCAGCTCCGTCCAGCCTGGAGTAGCTGACCCTGTCCTTGAAGTTGTCCCGCACCGTGGCGATGTTGGA